>CAYVPT010000359.1:0-2776 GCA_964453865.1 uncultured Dehalococcoidaceae bacterium | reverse complement strand
TGATGTTTGACTTACCCAGGGCATGGGCCAGGGCGTGAGTCATCGTGTAAATCGCCCCCTTGCCACAGGCGTAGGGCATAAAAACGGGCGCTCCGCCGACCCTGGCGACATTCGAGGCGATATTGATAATCTTGCCCTTCTTCTGCTTTTCCATAAGAGGGGCGATGGCCTTGCAGACCATCCAGGTCCCTTTTACGTTTACGGAGAATATCCGGTCCCATTCCTCCTCTGTCCAGAGGTGCCATGGTTTGGCCCTGATGCCGAACCAGATAGCGGCATTATTGACGAGAATGTCCGCCCGCCCGTACGTTTCCATGACCTTATCGGCTATCTTCCGGGTATCGCCGGCGACAGAAATATCCGCCTTGATAAAGGTAACCTCGCCGCCCTTTGCTTTTATTTCCTTTTCGGTTTCTGCCGCCCTTTCCAGGTTGGTGGTGGTCAGCAGCAGTTTAGCCCCTTCCCGGGCGAATCTCAGGGCGAAGGCTTTCCCGAGGCCGCGGCTGGCTCCTGTAATAATAGCTACTTTGTCCTGTAAGACTGGTGACATGTGTCCCTCCTGTCTTTTTTACTATTCAGACATCTCGTATTAAAAACATACGCTATATGTTTCTCTTATCACCAACGGATATCTCTAGGGATCACGTGACTTCTGCATTAAATCTTTACGTATTTCCTGTTCGTATGCGGCGAACTTCTCTTTGCCCAGCGATAATGCCGGAAGCACCCATTTCATTTCCTTCAGGTTCCCGATTATCGTCGGTATCCATTGATAGGGGATAGATATGAGCAGCCACCCCTCGGGGAATACCTCTCTCCCTTTCATACCAAAGGATAATCCTGTCACGGTGTAATTTACCTTGCCGCTGATAAAGGGATAAGCATAAATCCAGGAACAGTTGCCGATACAGGTTGACTTGCTTTCGTACATCTCCCCGGTGGAAAAGGTCATTGCCCTCAGCAGGATTTCCGCCTGGCTCGGGGTAGCCGTGATGATAAGCAAATCCGGCTCGTATTCTATTTTGTCGAAAGTGGCGAAAACGACGTAATTAATGTCGCCCGGCTTCATATTATAGGTGAACTGACGTAGCCGGCTGTTGGCACGCGGCTCATTGAAAATATCAAATTTAATCCCCAGCAGCCCGCCGTCATTGAGGCCCGGCTCTCCGCCCGTCATACCCAGGATAGATTTCCCGAAGCAACTCTCATTGTCTCTGGTGATATAGAAAGGTTTGTCTCTCTGCTGCGCTTCTTTAAGCATTTCACAGAGAGCCATGCTTTTGTCCAGCGGTTCTATTCCTTCCGGTTTATGGAACAGGAATTTGACGCCTACCGGTGGGTTTTCAAAATTGAACTTACTTAAAATGGATAGGTCGGTCTTTGGCATATTACCTTTACCTCCTTTCCTGCTACGGTTATTGTTTTAGACATTATAACAGATACCAACAACCTCTTTCTTGAAATATCGACAGCACAGAAGAATCCTCTATAGTATACTAAGGATGCATGGGATACACCCCAAGATAGTCCAGGAAAGGTTAGGCCATTCAAGTATTCAAATGACTATTGATACTTATAGTCACGTTGCCCCTGGTATTCAGGCAGCAGCATTTAAGTTCGATAATATTTTATTAAAAGCTTAGATAACTTGACGATCAATTAAAATAAAACAAAATACTGATTGTACTTTCGAGTATTTTTACGATATCTACACAGATTATCCTATTATAAAACTCTAAAAGGTATCTTTGAACTTTTTATACTAATATTGACAATGCCTTTATCATCTATCAATTCGTATTTATGGGCAAGGCCTTGAACAGCATCTTCATCCAATTCATATTGTTTAGATGGTCCTATTATAATTTCTTTGATTGATGAAAGATCAAATCTTATTGGATAATAAGGAATTATCGATGATTTTCCCACTCTGAATTTTAGATAATCGTAAAGTAAAGGGTAGCTCGAGATAAAACGCCATTCATTCTCCTCTTCAAAATATACATACTTCATTGAAGCTGCTTTAGTTACAAATCCACCTATGAAATCTTCTGGTAAATGTTTTTTAGCTATCGATTCCTCAACTATTTCAAGCACAAAATTTCGTATTTCTTTGTCGTAATCAACATCATTAAAGTAATTGCATGGATATAATTTAAATGGTTGATTTCCTAGACTTTTTAGAAATAGACTAGTGTCAAATCCGATTGAATATGCGGAGCTTGGAGAGCCATATCCACGCCATTGGCTCAATAAATCTCCATTTGTGCAAAAAGACGCAACGCAGCAATTAATCCTCTCCCAACTATTAATTTCCTCTCTGATTATTGAATATGTTTGCTCTTTGAATTTTGTCTCTGTACTTCCTGGATTTTCTATTTTGTTAATCAGGTCTTGAATAGTATCCGATGCTATTTTTAAAGGTGTCAGTAATTCGCTAGCATCATTCATATAATGAATTTTTGAAGCCCAGATAGCCTTCTCTTGCAGAATACCTAGAAGACCGGCTCCAGTCGTGTAGTGGTATATAATTACTGGAATATTCTGAGTTTGCATTTTTTTAACATCTAACTAAATTTTGTAATATTCTACATCTTCTTAAATTGCTATTCAATAATATGTAATCTATTCAATATTCCATTACGAATTAGTGCCAAATTAGTGCCATTTAACGAAAAAGACCTTATGCGTCAATTAACATAAGGTCTTTTATAGCTTCAATAAATGGTGGGCGGTAGAGGACTCGAACCTCTGACCCCCTGCGTGTAAAGCAGGT
>CAYVPT010000358.1:0-2783 GCA_964453865.1 uncultured Dehalococcoidaceae bacterium | reverse complement strand
GGGCAAGATAAACGAGCTGGAGTACTACAGCTCGTTCTTCAACACCGTGGAGATAAACAGCACGTTTTACCGCCCGCCAAATCCCGGATATGTCTATAACTGGGCGCGACGTACGCCCCCGGGATTCCTTTTCGCTGTCAAGCTCTGGCAGAAGTTTACCCACCCCAAGATGTTTAGAGATGCTACAGGAGAGGAAGCGGCGATATCCCGTCAGGACGTAGATGTTTTTAATCGCAGTCTGGAACCCCTGGCCAAGAGCGGTAAACTCGGAGCGCTGCTGGCTCAGTTCCCGCCCAGCTTTAAAAACGACGGCTACAGCCGGCAAATACTTGAGGCTCTGGCGAAAGCGTTCGGGCAATACCCCCTGGCGGTGGAATTGAGGCACCGCAGCTGGAGCGACGATGATAATACGGCACAAATTCTCCGCGAAAACAACATCGCCTGGGTGCAGATTGACGAACCAAAATTCAGTTCATCGGTAGCCGCGGAGGTGCCGGTAACGGCGGACATGGTCTATTGCCGCTTTCACGGGCGGAACGCTAAGGACTGGTGGACAGGTAACAGTGAAACTCGTTATAAATATCTATATTCGCCCGACGAGATTGCCGGGCTGGCGGAGAGAGTGAAAGCCGCCGCGGGAGAGGTGAAAACGCTGTTCGCCTTCTTCAACAACCACTGGCAGGCTTACGCGCCACGTAACGCCAACGACCTTAAGGCGGCTTTACAGATGCCATTCCAGCAGATACCCATGAACCTTGAGATGGCACAGGAAGAAGTGAAAAAGGGAAAAAACTAACCTAGACCGTTCTGTCATTCCCGCGGAAGCGGGAATCTAGGGGAAAAAGGGTGGTGGATTCTCGGGTCAAGCCCGAGAATGACATTATTATATAAGGAGTACGCTTGCCTTGCTGGATGAACTGACGGTAAGGGGCTTCGGCATCATCGAGGAGATAGACTGGAGGCCGGGCGGGGGACTGAACGTGATTACCGGGGAGACCGGCGCCGGGAAATCGCTGGTTATCGATGCCGTGGAAGCCCTGCTTTCCGGACAGGTCAACGAAGAGGACATACGCCACGGTGCGGACGAAGCCCGGATTGAGGGCGTTTTCAGTATAACTAAAGGTGAAAACGGGAGACTGCAAAGGGATTTTCTCGCGGAGAAAGGGCTGGCCGCCGGGGATGATGCCATTCTCCTCACCTGCGATTTCCGCCGGCAGGGTCGGACCACGCCGCGGGTGAACCGTCAGGCAATATCGCGGTCACTGCTGCGGGATATCGGAACGGCGCTGGTGGATATTCACGGCCAGAGCCAGCACCTCTCCCTGCTCAGTAAAGAGCAGCACCGGGAGTTCCTCGATGCTTACGCCCGTACCCGGGAGTTAAGGCATAATTTCAGCGTCATGGCGGCGGAATTGCACCAGATTGAGCAGGAAATTAAGTCGTTATCCAGAAGCGAACAGGAACTGGCGCGGCAGACGGAACTGCTCAAATTCCAGATAGACGAAATAAAGAGGGCGGAGCTTCAGGAAGGCGAAGAAGAATCGCTGGAAAAGGATCTGGCTATACTGACCTCGGCCGAGAAGCTGAAAGCGGCCTCATATGAAATTTACCGGACAATCTACGGCGACGAAAATTCTCTCGATTCGTCATCGGCCCTGGATAGGGTCAACGCCGCCGTCCCGGTAATGAAACAAATAGTTGAGACCGACGCCTCCCTGAAGGATAAACTCGGTTATCTCGAGGAAATCGTCCACGGCCTCGAAGAGCTGGCGAGGGAAGTCCGCTCCTACGGCGATAATCTCAGCTTCGACCCGCAGCGTCTTGAAGAAATACAGAACCGGCGGGAGCTCATTAATAGCCTGAAAAGGAAATACGGCGGCTCAATCGACGAAGTACTGTGTTACCTGTCCAAAGCCGGGGGAGAACTGGAAAATCTCACTTATTCCAGTGAGCGGCGCGAGCAGCTGGAAGGCCGGCGGGAGGAACTTAAAAAGGGGATGGGCAGCCTGGCCGACCGCCTTTCGCAGGAGCGCGGCCGGGGGGCGAAAAAACTCGTGGCATCGATTAAGAAGGAACTCGGCGACCTCAACATGGCACAGGTGGACTTCGACGTGGCCATCAGCCGGGAACCATCTGCGGAGGGGATACCACTGTCCGACGGAAAAAATTATAAGTTCGGTTCCGGTGGCGTTGATGAGATTGTTTTCATGGCTTCGACCAATCCCGGCGAACCGCTCAAGCCGCTGGACAGGATTGCTTCCACCGGCGAAATATCACGTTTTCTGCTGGCGTTAAAGAGCGCCCTGGCCGGGGCCGATACCATCCCGGTGCTCATCTTCGATGAAATCGATATCGGCATCGGGGGACGCAGCGGGGAGGTTATCGGCAAAAAGCTCTGGAACCTTTCACGGCACCACCAGGTTATCTGCGTGACCCACCTGCCGCAGATTGCTGCCTTCGCCGATGCCCATTTTACCGTCAGTAAACAGACTGCAGGCGACCGGACGGTCAGTACCATAAAGTCACTCCGGGGAGAATCGATTATCAACGAGCTGGCCGTCATGATAGGCGGACCGCGTTATACGGCGACAGCCCTCAATACCGCCAGGGAACTTACCGAGAAAGCCGAAATGTGGAAGAGCCACCCGTCCGAAGAATAAAAAAAAGAGGTGGATTATGAAGAATGGTGAGCAACGCAGGATACTCGATTTATGGCCGGTTATGAATGAAGACTTTAAGAAGTTCATGTCCGACCGTCCCGGCTGGTTGATAGCGGCGCTGGA
>CAYVPT010000357.1:0-2807 GCA_964453865.1 uncultured Dehalococcoidaceae bacterium | reverse complement strand
AGTGGTCCTCGTCCAGACCATAACGAAGAAAACGATGAGCGTCTTGATGAGGAACCAGAGCCAGGGGGGCAGCAGCGGGCCGCGCCAGCCGCTGAGGAAAAGCGTGGTAATGATGGCGGACATGGCGATGGCCTCGGCGTACTCCACCAGGTAGAACATGGCGAACTTCATGCCGGAATACTCGGTGTGGAAGCCGGCCACAATCTCGGAATCGGCCTCCGTGAGGTCGAACGGACTGCGGTTAATCTCGGCGCAGGCCGCCATGAAGAAGAGCAGGAAGCCGAGGGGCTGCAATAAGATGTAAGGGATATCCTGAGACAGGACAATACAATTCATCGATAACGAGCCGGCGCAAAGCACCACGCCGACGACGGCCAGTACCAGGGGTATCTCGTAGCTGACCACGGCGGCGACATTGCGCATGGCGCCGAGCAGGGAGTACTTGTTGCTGGAGCCCCACCCCGCCATGAACATACCCACGGTGGCGATAGAACTGACCGCTACGATGAAGAGGATGCCGATATTCAGGTCGGCCAGCAGGGCGCCGTTCTGGAAGGGTATCACGGTGAGAATCAGCAAAACCGGGACGAAAGCCACTATCGGCGCCAGCCAGTGCACCAGTTTATCGGCGGCGTCGGGGACGATGTTTTCTTTGAGCAGCACCTTGAGGGCATCCGCCACCGGCTGTAAAAGCCCGAAGGGGCCGGTGCGGTTGGGGCCGAGGCGCGACTGCATACGGCCCATGCCGCGGCGCTCGATGTAGATAGCGCCCATAACCATGATAAGGATGAAAACGATAATGACCACGGTAAAGAAAAGCCAGTGCCACCAGTAGCCCCCGGGCCAGTCCGCCGGGACGACCTGCATGGATACCGGACTATTTAACGCATAATTAACTATAGCCACTATCTATCCACCTCACCCATGGTAATATCGATGCTGCCGAATATAAGGATAAGGTCGGCTATCTTCCAGCCTTTGACCATCTGGCGCAGGGCGGTGAGGTTAATCAGGCTGGTGGGGCGTACGTGGCAGCGGTAGGGGGCAATGGAGTTATCGGAAACGACATAGAAACCGAGTTCGCCTTTGGGCGCCTCGATATGACCGTAGGCCTCGCCGGCCGGGGGGCGGATAACATGAGGAACATCGGCTCTGACGGGACCGGGGGGTACGTCTTTAATCGCCTGGCTGATGATGCGTATGCTCTGGCGCATCTCTTCTATCCTGACACGGTAGCGGTCATAGCAATCACCGGTCTCGCAGGTGGGGATATCGAACTCGAAACGGTCGTAGATGGAATAGGGGTCGGCTTTACGCAGGTCCCAGTTGACGCCGCTGGCGCGGGCAACCGGACCGCTGATACCGCAGTTGATAGCCGTTTCTTTGGGCAATATGCCGACTCCCCTGGCGCGGGCTAACAGGATTTCATTCTGCTTGAGGAAGAAATCGTATTCTTCGAGGAATGGACGCAGCTGTGAAATGAACTTCCCCACCGCCGGCAGGAACTCATCCGGGATGTCCTGGCTGACACCGCCGATACGCATGTAATTGTGCATAAGCCGCTGCCCGCAGAGCATCTCCAGGAGGTCATAAATTTTCTCGCGGTGACGCCAGAGGTAGAAGAACGGTGTGCCGAGGGCGCCGGCATCGTTTAACATGGCGCCGACAGCAACGCAGTGGTTGCCGATGCGCTGCAACTCGGCGGTGATGACACGGATATATTCGGCGCGCTCCGGGACCTTTATTCCCATCAGCTTTTCCACCGTCAGGCAGTAGCCGAAGTTATTGTTCATGGGAGAGATATAATCGAGGCGGTCGGTGAGGGGGATAAAGCCGGTAAAGGTGCGTTCCTCGGCCAGCTTCTCGATGCCGCGGTGCAGGTAGCCGAAGATCGGCTCGATATCTATAACGACCTCGCCATCGAGGGTGGTACGCATACGGTACACCCCGTGGGTGCTCGGGTGCAGCGGCCCGATATTCAGGACAAAAGGCTCGGTCTTGAGGTCAAGCATCCGGGTAGTAGTCGTCACTGGTTAAAGTCCTTTCGCAGGGGATGTCCCGGGAAGCCGTCCCAGAGGAAAATGCGTTTCAGGTTGGGATGGCCCTCGAATTTAATGCCCATGAGGTCGAAAACCTCGCGCTCCTGGAAGTCGGCCCCCTGCCAGATACCGGTTACCGAGGGCACCGAGGGATTATCGCGGTCATAGGTGCGTGTCTTGAGGACCAGCGAATGGTTGTGTTCCAGCGATGTCAACTGGTAAACGACCTCGAAATAGGTATAATAGTCGGCGGCGGTAACATAATTAAAATAATCGAGTTTAAAATCATCGGCATCCTTGAGATAAGACAGCACGGCCAGAAGCGCTTCCGGTTTGACCAGTACGCTGTCCTTCCCGGCTTCTTCAAGGCTTTCCGGGAACTTCTCGGCCAGTTTATCGACGATGTCTTTGGCGGGGAGGGCTACCGTCATCCCTCACAACCTTTCTATTTTTTTGCTCCGGGTAATCCGGGCAGATTCAATTCTGACGGGTCCGGTAAAGGATGCTCCTTAGCGATTTTCTTCTGTAACATCTGGATGCCGTAAATAAGGGCTTCCGGACGGGGCGGGCAGCCGGGCACGTAGACGTCCACCGGGACGATTTTATTGTAGCCCGGCACCACGTTGTAAGACGAGCGGAAGATACCGCCGCTGATGCCGCAGGCGCCCATGGCAATCACCCACTTGGGCTCCGCCATCTGGTCGTAAATACGCTTGACGACCGGTGCCATTTTCCAGGTAAGCGTCCCCGCCGTAATGAGGACGTCGG
>CAYVPT010000356.1:0-2811 GCA_964453865.1 uncultured Dehalococcoidaceae bacterium | reverse complement strand
CAACATCATCCCCAAATCCCAGTATAAACGCCCGGAAGTAAGTTACGTCACGGATTTTAAAGATCATCACTACCGAACCGTCAGGCTGTACATCAACCATCTGTGAAGGGTGCCAGGTAGTCTCCATAATACGGTGAATGATTTTAGCATTAAAGCGAAGTTTTACCGTCTCCAGTGGTTGACTGACATGAATATCCCATTCCGAGCTAATGTAGTCAATGGCGTCAAAATCCGCCGGCACATCATATGTATCCGATCCTACTATAACATCGTCGATAATAGCATCCGTCTTAAAAGTCCTGACCCTTTTCATTTCACGGCAGTACGCTATTACGTAATTCGAGTGCCCCAGTATGGAAGGCTCGATAAAATACGGCTCAATAGTGTATATTACGGGTTCTTGGTCATACAACTCAATATATCTAATCGTGACTACATGTTGTGTCAACCATGCACTTGTAAGCTTATTAAAGACATCTAACTTCTTTTCGTTAATCGGTAGTTTTTTCATATAATCCAGGGTATTCTGAATTTTCTCTCTAAGTGGTGGCGGTACGATAGTACTCAACTTCATGAAGGTGGAAGCTACACTCGGATTATTTTGATAAGAAAGATTCTGCATCAGGCGTGCCGCTAAAAAAATGTTCATCGCCTCTTCCGGCGTAAAAGTTATCGGGGGTAAAAAATGCCCCTCGGCAACGCCGTATTTACCGTGGTTACACCACAAAGGAATCCCTAGTTCATATTCCAGCGTTTTTAAATCTCTATAAACTGTCCTGTGGCAAACGGAACACTTCAGGGCGATTTGAGCAAGTCCTAGCCCTTGAGGATACTGTGATAACAACATCTGAAGTCTCAGTAGCCGGGCAGTTCGGTCTTTCTTTCCGTGATACTTACCCAAGTCTCTATACCTCCAACATCGCCGTTACGGAAATAATTTACCCGATAGTTCAGCTAAGAACAGAAGAGAAATTTAATGCGATGTTTATTCTAATTTTTTTCACTAACACTGACAGCCAAGTTGTCATCGATTTAATGTTATAATTACCGCAGCATTATTAATTATATTATAAAGGGAGGAGCACTGAAAATGTCACCAACAAAATACGATAAGTATTTTAGCTATGAACCCTTAAGATTGATTAGCTCTCAACCAACACTTAAAGGCATGGAAATGTATGATGTTAACGGCCCGGAATGGGACACGGCCTGTATCGTACATTACTCAGCGATAGATAAGCCCATTTTCATGTTAAAAGAACCCCATACCCACCCTTTTCCGGAGTTTGTGTGTTTCATCGGGGGAGACCCGACAAAAGTCAGGGATTTCGGAGCCGAAGTTGAAATGTGCATGGGAGAAGAGCAGGAGAAACACCTCATCAACCGTTCGACGGTCGTTTTTCTTCCGGCAGGGTTTCCGCATTGCCCGTTGGAGGTTAAAGTGGTCAGGAAACCTATTGTCCTGATGACTATCTCCTTGAGTAAAGAATACCATCAAGACATTTTTAAAAAAAAGTGAACGACAGTCTCATGACTGGCAATCATCAAGGTGATTGTTCTTCTGTTGCTGTCGGGTACGTATCTTTAAAATTCGGTTTCGCCCGGGAAAATACGTGTTCATAACATGATTATTCCCCGGTTTTTAAAATAAATATTTTTATCTGAAAATAGAGGGTAATTTATGACAAACTCATTGCGTATTGATAGAAGTGTACCAATAGAAGTGCGGGACGGGACTGTTTTACGGGCCGATGTCTACCGCTGTAACGACAGGCAAAGACACCCGGTTATTTTAATGCGTACCCGCTACGATAGGTTGAGGTTAGAAATGGGCGGTGGTCCTGCCTTCCTGCCGACGATTGATACCGTCCTCTCAGGATATACTATTGTTGTTCAGAGTATTAGAGGCACCTATGACTCTGGTGGTAACCAAATACTGGATGATCCGTATCTAACGATAGAGGGCGCGGATGGTTATGATACAGTTGAATGGATCGCCGGCCAGCCCTGGTGCGACGGAAATGTGGGCACTGCGGGAGGTTCTTTTCTGGGCACGGTGCAGTGGGTGCTGGCTAAAGAAAATCCACCCCATCTCAAGGCAATAGCACCTTGGATATCCGGTTCCGGCTTGCTCCCAACACGTCTTAACGGTGTATTTAATCTTGGTCTATTTGTCAATCATCTGCTGCTAGACGGACTGGAGCTGGCGAACAGACTCGAAAAACAGGGTAAGGATGTTACATACATGCGGGAACTCCTTAACCGCGGCTATGCTAATCCTGAAGAAGTCTATAATTATTTGCCTCTTAAAGATGTCCCCCAGGCAAATTTTGATGTATTAAGAGAGTTCTGGCATGATTCGGTGCTTAATCCACCGGTTTCTCTTGAAGCCAAAGAAGCCAGGCCGGAGTATGAAAAAGTCGCTGTGCCGTGCTGTCATGTTTCCGGATGGTACGATTTCTTTACGAGCGGCACTTTCGGTAATTTTAACAGCATGAGAGAAAAAGGCGCTACCAAGCTTGCCCGCGAAGGTCAGCATTTACTCATGGGGCCTTGGCTTCATATGGGCCCTTCGATGATGGGGGAAGTCGGCGAGCTTAGCTTCGGACGTTTTGCTTCGATCATAGGAAGCCCCATGTTCGAACATAACCTGGGTTTTTTCAATAAGTACTTACGGGGCATAGACGTTAATTTACCTGCCATACGGTACTTTGTTATGGGCGCAAATATCTGGAAAATTGCCGATAGCTGGCCTTTGCCTGATACACAGTGGCAAAGGTTCTTTTTACATAGCGAAGGTCATGCCAACAC
>CAYVPT010000355.1:0-2815 GCA_964453865.1 uncultured Dehalococcoidaceae bacterium | reverse complement strand
GGAGACATCCGCAGCGGTTCACCCCGCCAGGTAGTGGCGGCGGTCGGCGACGGCGCTATTGCCGCGATTACGGCACAGGGACTCCTGCAGGAATCAGAATAATTAGTCGTATTGTCCGGCCTAACTATAAATGGAGCCCGTATGTTAGAAAGTCCTCAATCCGGTTACAGGTGGTGCATACTGGCGCTGGCGACCGTTACCGGGACCTTCGTGTCAGCGGTCCCTTTTTCCTGTATGCCGGTTCTCTTCAAAGAAATCTCCGACGACCTGGGTCTGAGCCTGGTACAGATAGGGACGGTCTGGGGTTTCGCCAGCCTGGCCGGTATCTTTGTCAGCATCATCGCCGGATTGCTGAGCGATAAATTCGGCGTGAAACCCATCCTCAGCGTTTTTTGTATCCTGGTGGGCATCACCGGCGCCCTCCGGGGACTTTCGGACAGCTTCCTCGTCCTGTCGGTTACCGTTTTCGTTAACGGCATCGTCAGACTGGTAGTACCGATAACCGTAAGCAAGACGATTGGTCTCTGGTTCAGGGGACAGAACCTGGGCATGGCGATGGGTATCGGTGCCATGGGCATGGGATTCGGGCTGATGCTGGGCCCGATGATAAGCGCCACGTTACTATCTCCGGCCCTGGGCGGCTGGAGAAACGTAATGTACCTGTACGGGGTTATTTCGGTGCTGGTGGGCATACTCTGGGCATTTCTCGGCAGGGAGCCGGAGAGGCTGGTATCCTCGACTTCAGAGTCCGCGGCGGTGCCGCTTCGCCAGACACTATCGAGACTGGTTCGGCTCAAAGCCCTGTGGTTCATCGGGCTGACCATGCTGTTCCGTGTCGGCTGTCTCATGGGTATGACCGGATACCTGCCGCTGTATCTGCTCGATAAGGGATGGACGGAGGTCAGCGCCGACGGCACGCTGGCGGCGTTCTATGCTATCAGCACGTTATGTGTCGTACCGCTGGCTTATCTATCGGACAGACTTGGCTCCAGGAAGGCGATACTCTATCCGGCGGTGGTAACGGGCATCGTGTGTGTCGGTCTTTTACCCTTTGTCGATGGCGCGGCCGTGTGGGCACTGATAATAGTGGCCGGTATTTTCATGGACGGTTTCATGTCGATAATCGTCACCATGCTGCTGGAAACGGAGGGAGTCGGGCCGGTATATTCAGGGACGGCCCTGGGAATCGTTTTTACCATCGTGTATATCGGCAGTGTGACTTCACCCCCGCTGGGCAACAGCCTGGAGGCGATCAGTCCGGGAACGCCGTTCCTCTTCTGGGCGGCGCTTTCCGTGGTGGCTCTGGCAGTGCTGTTTTTCGTCCGGGAGACAGGTAAGAAAAGATAGACAGGCTTTTACAGGAAGCAGATTAGTCCAATTAAAATTATACTAGTGGTAACCTATCCCCTTGACCCCCTTCCCTTGGGAATTTATGAAGGGAAGGGGGAAATTGTTAAAAAGACGAAGTAATACTTGACAAACATGTGTTATATAGTTATAATGTTACTATGTAACAATACCGGAGGTTAAGATGATGCCAGTTATTAGAATTACAGATACTACTTGGGACAGACTAAAGCGTTGGGCTGAACCTCTTGAAGACAGTCCAGAAGATGCTGTTCGTAAAGTGCTAGAAGCAGCCGAAGAGCATTTAAAATGCGGGCAACCACGTTTATCAAAGCAGGAAAACAGAGTTGATGAAAGAGCTCATAAGAAGGGTAATAGAATACCCCAGGGACTGAAAACCCCTAATCAAACCTATAGGCGTCCTATATTAGAAGCGCTTGATGAACTTGGCGGTAGAGCTTGTGTGGATGATGTACTAAAGGTTGTAGAGGAAAAGGTGAAACCTCTTCTTAATGAGGTTGACCTACAGAAGCTTTCCTCTGGTGTCGATATTCGCTGGCGTAATGCCGCACAATGGGTACGTTGGGCACTTGTGAAAGAAGGCTTTATAAAATCAGACTCTCCACGAGGTGTTTGGGAGTTGTCAGACAAGGGAGCAGAGGAAATAAAAAAAGAAATATTTAAGCAAGGTGTATAAGAGGGGCGCCAGCCCCTCTTAAAAATTCTTCCCCCTCCTTTCGTAAAGGAGGGGGATAAAGGGGGTGGATTTACTTATCCACATAGGGGGTGAGGTTGAAATGACGATTCTTCTTAAACTGCCTTTACCGCCGCTCTTTCTATCTTCTCCACCCTCACCGCCGCCACTTTAAACTCCGGTATCTTCGACACGGGGTCGAGGGCGGGATTGGTCAGTTCGTTGGTGGGGCTCTCCGCAAAGTGGAAGGACATGGCGATGGTGCCACGCGGTGCGGAATCGGTCAGGTTGGCTTTGGCGGTTACCTTGCCCCGCCGCGAAATCACCCGTATCTCCTCGCCGTCGGCAATATCCAGAGACCTGGCATCCTCGGGATTTATGGCCACCAGTTCCTCGCTTGCGAAGATATTTAAACCCTTTACCTTACGCGTCATCGTGCCCGTATGGTAGTGGAACAACGAGCGGTCGGTGGTGAGTATCAGCGGATATTCTGCGTCCGGGAGCTCTGCGGAAGGTTTGTAGGCCAGCGGTACGAAGTGCCCCTTGCCGCGGGAGAATATCGCCGTATGCAGTATGGCTGTCCCCGGGTGTTCCTCCGTGGGGCAGGGCCATTGCAGGCCGCCATCCTCCAGGCGACTGTAGCTGATGCCGCCATAGCTGGGGGTGACACTGGCAATCTCATCCATAATCTGGGAAGGATGGTCAAAGTCGAATCCCCTGGCTCCCATGCGCCGGGCAATCTGGCAGGTTATCAACCAGTCGGGACGGCTGTCG
>CAYVPT010000354.1:0-2829 GCA_964453865.1 uncultured Dehalococcoidaceae bacterium | reverse complement strand
GTGATTACCTCATCCCATTGCCTTTGATATCTATTCCCACCCGAGCCACCCTCGCATCATCAGAGGCTTAGCCCTGAGTATTGACCACCGCCACCCAGAGTGGAGTCCAGGAGAGAGGGTGCGAAGCCCCCTCTCATATACCCTCCCCCTCTTGAATAAAAGGTATAACATACTCTATTGATAAAACTGTTCGAGAGTGTTTCACCCTGAAGGTTTCTTCCTGAAGGGGATAAAGGGGGTGAGTATATAGAATAAACCAAGTAAATAGCTGCCCTTGTTTACCGTGCCTTACGGAGGTTATAATGAAACCATTCAGAGAATAAAGGTCGTTATTTAGGAATGCTTAATATCACGCTTATTAATCCCCCTCAATTTACCCGTTATCCCCAGCCGCCTATCGGCTTGGCTTTAATCGCGGCTATTCTGGAAAGAGAGGGATATACGGTAAAGCTGATTGATGCCAATGCTTTTGAACTCCACCCCGAAGATGTGGCCGAAATAGTCGCTGACACCGACATCGTAGGGATTACCGCCATGACGCCGACTATCGGCGCTGCTTTGAACATCGCACATTATGTCAAGCGAGCGAAATCCAATATAAAAATAGTCATCGGCGGGGCCCACCCTACCCTCCTGCCCGAGGAAACGTTTAGTGCTTCTCCGGCGATTGATATCATCATCAGGGGCGAGGGTGACGCCACCATTATCGATTTGTTACAAGCCATCGAAGAAAAACAGCCGCTGGACAGCGTCGCCGGTATCAGCTACCGGGAGGATAATCAGGTAATCCGTACGGCGGACAGAACATCAGGGGCGGATATCGATTCACTCCCCTTTCCCGCCTATCACCTGCTACCGCAGCAAAAGTACCGGCCGCACCCGCCACACGGCATGGCGATGCCCTTCGCCGCCATGATGACCAGTCGCGGCTGCCCCTATCGCTGCGCCTATTGCTCCAAGCCTGTCTTCGGCAGTCAATTCCGGGCGCAGAGTCCAGCACGCGTAGCCGAAGAAATGACCTACCTTAAAGAAAGGTTCGGCGTAAAGGAGATAGCTTTTTACGACGACTCTTTCACGCTGGACAAGAAACGCGCCTATGCCATCGCCGAGACGATAATCGACAAAGGACTGAAAATAGCCTGGACCTGCGAGACCAGGGTCGATCTGGTGGATAGAGAGCTCTTAAAATACATGAAAGAGGCCGGCTGTTATGCCGTCGCCTACGGTATCGAATCGGCCTCGCCGGAGATAATCAAGACCCTGCAAAAAGACACAACCTTGGAGCAGGTGAACGAAGCCGTACGCGACAGCCGGGAGGCCGGACTGCAGGTAATCGGCTACTTTATGCTCGGTTCCCCCGGCGAAACCCCCGAGACAATACGGCAGACCATCGACTTTTCCAAAGAGTTAAAGGTGGACTTCGCCCAGTTTTCGGTGACCACCCCTTTTCCCGGCACCGAGTTATACGATATCTACAGGCAGGGCAGTCAGGAAAGCCCTGCCTGGGAGAGCTTTATTTATGCGGGAACGGACAATCCCACCACTCCCGTCTTCGAGAGTGACAATCTCAGCCGTGATGACCTGAAATACTGGATACGGCACGCCTACCGTAAGTTTTACCTGCGTCCGTCTTACCTGTGGCAGCGACTGCGCCGCTGTACTTCTTGGCGAGAAATCAGGATGAACCTGAAGGGCCTGGGGATGCTGCTGAAGAGCGTTTAAGGCTCTTGCGACCATCGTCGCTCTTGAACGTACTTTAAGAAGTCGAGCTTTTCCAGTTTTTGGAAGTTGTGTCGGGCGTCCACCCAGCGCATCGTGCCGGAACGGCCGCGCATGGCGATTGACTGTGTTTGCGCCCCGCCGCTGAAATACCGTACCCCTCTCAATAAATCGCCGCTACTGACACCGGTGGCAGCAAAAAAAACATCATCGCTGCAAATCATGTCCTCGGTCGCATAGACCTTTTCGATATCCTCTCCCCGATCGATGGCGGCCTGTATTTCTTTTTCATTGCGCGGCCAGGGTTTGCACTGCATGTCTCCTCCAATGCAGCATATCGCCGCGGCAGCCAGTACCCCCTCCGGTGTTCCGCCGACTCCCATCAGTACGTCAACACCAGTCTCCGGCAAAGCTGCTTCGATACCGGCGGAAACATCGCCGTCAGAAATCAGTTTTACCCTGGCGCCGGCACTCCTGATATCTTCCAGTAGCTGTGCGTGGCGCGGCCGGTCCAACACCACTACCGTCACTTCGGAGACTTTCTTTTTCTTGGCTAAAGCTATATTCTTCAGGTTTTCCGCTACCGGTGCGTTGATGTCAATGCAGCCCTTCGCTTCCGCTCCGGCCACGATTTTATTCATGTAGACAAAGTGACGCGGACAGTGCATCGTTCCCCGGGCGGAAAGTGCGACGACGGAGATAGCACCGGGCAGTCCCCGCGCCGTTAAAGTGGTGCCGTCAATCGGATCGACGGCGATATCAACCTTTGGCTCGGAACCGTCGCCGATAGTCTCGCCGATAAAAAGCATGGGGGCTTCGTCCTTTTCTCCTTCCCCGATGACTACGATGCCATCCATGCGGACGAAGCCCAGGACATTACGCATGGCAGTTACCGCTGATTCGTCGACCAGGTGCTTGTCACCCCTTCCCAGATAACGGGCGGCGGACATGGCCGCAGATTCGGTAACACGCACCAACTCCATGGCAATATTACGTTCGATGGGCTGGCCGGTATTATTAACTATCATATTATGTCTACTATATACCCCCCTGCCGATGGTCGGGGTGAGAGGATTTGAACCTCCGACCTCAGCGTCCCAAACGCTGCGC
>CAYVPT010000353.1:0-2844 GCA_964453865.1 uncultured Dehalococcoidaceae bacterium | reverse complement strand
CGACCAGATAGTCGGCGAATCTTTCTGGGGCTCTTCCATTTATGACCCCATCATCACCTATGACCCCGAGGGCAACATCATCGGAGGGGCCTGTGAGAGCTATTCCCTCAGCCCCGACGGCAACACCTGGACTTTCAAAGTCCGCAAAGGCATCAAGTTCCATAACGGCGACCCTCTTACCTCCGCCGACATCAAGTGGTCCGTCGAGAATTTCTCGTCAAAAGAATCGACCAATCCCTGGTCCCCATATCTGGCGAGGAACCTCGATTCCATGAGCTGCCCGGATGAGTACACTTTTGTTTACAAGACCTTAAAACCCGAACCGCCGCTGGTAGTGCCTTTCGCGGCCTGCTTTGTTATACCCGATAAGTATTATCATGAGGTCGGACAGGAGTATTTCCGCAAGCACCCCGTCGGCTCCGGCCCGTGGATATATGTTGATAACAGCCTCAAATCCGGTGAAAAGGTTGAATTCGTCGCCAACACCGAGCATTGGAGAGTCGTTCCCGAGTTCGAGAGGATGATTCAATACCTCATACCGGAAGAATCGACACAGGTTGCCGCCCTCAAATCGGGCGAGGTCGATATAGTCGCTGGCCTATCTATCGACCGCATCATCGAGTTAAGGGATTCGGGATACAAGTTGATAGAAAGCCCCCGCCCTACCCTATCGAACTTTGCTTTACCCGGCACCTGGATAACCGACGGCCCGACATCAGACATCAGGGTCCGCCAGGCAATGTCCTATTCCATTAACCGCCAGGAAATCTGCGATACCTTCTATAAAGGGCTTGCCTACCCCGGCGGCCGGTTCTTCATGGACGAATATACCTGGGGCTGGGACCCCTCATGGACAGCCGACCCCTACGACCTGGAAAAAGCCAAGGCATTACTGGAAGAGGCCAACTATGCGGAAAAATGGGCGGACTATGAGATCATTATCAACGTCCAGACCCCCGGCGGCCAGACTCTTGACCTCATGCAGATTCTTGCCAGCTACTGGGAGAAAGTCGGCATCAAGACCAAGATTGTCCTCAACGATGCCATGGTCCAGCTCGGTCTGTTCTTTGTCAGGGGCACCGACAGCGCCGGCAGCGTGATACCGTGGGTCTTCCCGGGCTGGCCGAACACCGTCTACCACTGCGCCAACATGTACAGTTCCGCCGGCGTGCACAGTACCGGCAACGACCCCCAAGCCGATGCACTCTATGACAGAGCTGCCTCGGAACTTGACCCCGAGAAGGCAAAAGAATACTGGAGAGATTTCCAGAACTTTGCCTACGATATGTGGGTCAACATAGGTCTTAATGAGATACAGGCCTTCTGGGTTGTCAGCGACCAGGTAAGTGATATCGATGGTATGTGGATCAGCGCCTGGGGTTATGCCGGCGTCAAGCGTACCAAGTAGCGTTCCTGTCAAAACTACCTGAAAATAGTATAAATAGAGTCCCGGGGGGTGGTAATACATCTCCCGGGATTCTGTGGTGACGCAGGGTTATTCTTAAATATACCGTAACCTTACGAGTGGGCACGGTTTCTATGTTTATACATTTAGTATCCAGTATTAATAGTTATTTGACAGTGAATCTACATTCATGTAATTATTTAAGAGTAAAATACAAATAGATAATTTTAATCAAGACTTTAGATGCCTGTAGATTCCGAAATCAATAATAACCGTAATAATCGCCAGGGATATTAATGACACGTTTTATAATTTTTCGATTAGTACAGACGGTCATAGCTCTTTTTGGCATCTCCATACTTATCTTCGCGCTGTCCCGCGCTTCTGGAGACCCCACCATGCTGATGAGAACACCCCTGTCTACCGAGGAAGATATCGAGAACATCAGGATAAGCCTGGGACTGGATAAACCCTGGCCGGAACAGTACTGGATTTTCATCAGAGACATGGCCCATGGTGACCTCGGCGATTCACTCACCAAAAAGCGCCCGGTCACCGAAATGATTTTCGAGAGGCTGCCGGCTACTTTCAGCCTTGGCATAAGCGCTTTCCTGTTAGGCATAATATCATCTTTCCTGCTGGGAGTCCTGGCGGCGGTAAGGCGTGATTCCATCTTCGATAACGGGGTGAAGTTTTTTGCTATCCTGGGGCAAGCGTTACCGGGATTCTGGGTAGCCATTGTTGCCGTTTTCCTTTTCGCCGTGGTCTGGAAAGTTGTGCCGACCTTCGGTTACGGCAAGCCCATTAACTATGTGCTGCCGGTCGTAACCATGTCGTTTTTCCTGCTTCCGGGCATGCTGCGTCTCGTCCGCTCCAGCATGCTGGACGTGCTCGATAGTGAATATATCAAGCTGGCGAGAATTAAAGGCCTTCCCGAGAACATGGTTATATGGAAGCACGCCCTCAGGAATGCGCTGATAGCCCCGCTGACGACGGCCGGTATGCTCTTCGCCGGTTTGATTAACGGCGCCGTGATCATCGAGAATGTCTTCGGATGGCCTGGGGTCGGGAGACTGAGCATCGAAGCGGTTACCGGGCGGGACTTCCCGATAATCCAGGGCATTACCATGCTGGTGGCTGTTTTTGTTCTAATGGTAAATCTATTTATCGATATTACATACGCCTGGGTCGATCCCCAGATACGGTACCAGCGTACATAAAGGCTAATTATGAGCAGTGTTCAAGCTATGGCTGTTGTCAAGGCTAAACGTGTGAAGAAGAAGCATGATACCCTGAAATTGACCTTCCTTATTCCTGTAATCGTATTATCCCTGCTGGTGATTACAGCCATCTTCGCCCCCCTGCTAGCGCCTCATTCCGCGACTTCCGGTGAACTAAAGGACAGGCTGCTGCCGCCGGCCTTCGTCTCCGGCGGAAAT
>CAYVPT010000352.1:0-2845 GCA_964453865.1 uncultured Dehalococcoidaceae bacterium | reverse complement strand
AGCAGCAGCATGGGCAATAATCTAAAAATACTGCTGGCTCTCTCTGTCGCGGTTATGTTCGTCATTTTACTGGCTGTGTTCAGGGTACGCTGGCGGTTGCTTTCTCTGCTCATGGTAGGCATCAGCACGCTGTGGACATTCGGTCTGATGGGCTACCTCTCGATACCCCTGACGATGGCGACAATGGCGGTACTGCCGATATTGATCGGGCTCGGTATAGATTTTTCCATACAGTTTCATAACCGCTATCAGGAAGAAGTCACCCGGAGAAAGACCGTCGCTGAGGCCGTTCTTACCTCGATATCGCGCATGTTCCCCGTGGTCGGCGTGGCTTTGCTGGCCACCATCGCCGGTTTCATCACGCTTTACATATCCGAAGTGCCCATGATACGCGACTTCGGCATGGTTCTGGCTATCGGTATTGTTATAAGCTACATTGTTGCCCTCTTCCTGCTGCATAGTATCGTCTATCTGGTTGACCGGAGAATGCCGATTAAGCGGCTAAAGGAGGCGGCGTCAGGAGCCAGCGGTCGCATCGAACGCATTTTACTGCGCCTTGGCAGACTGGCGATTAATCATACCCTCTGGATTTTTATCGTAGCGGTGGTTTTTGCTGTTGGCGGAGGCATCGTGGACCACTGGCTGCCGACGAATACGGACTACGAAGAGCTTATGCCTCAGGACACGCCGGTGCTGATGGAGTTGAGAGAGCTGCGTGAGATTGTCGGGACCGGGGGGACAATTCGCTTCATGGTAGAGGCGGATGACATTACCGGACAGGCGACCCTTAGTTGGTTGAAGGAATATGAGGAAAATGCCATGTTATCGCACCCTGAGCTTATCTCTGCCAACAGCCTGGCAACACTTGTCAGTGGAGCCGCCGGGGGAGTAATCCCTGCTCAGCCGCAAATCAGTGCCATACTGACCAGCACGCCGGGAAATTACCTGGAGCAGGTTCTATCAAGTGACCGTAAGATGGCCAGCGTCTCGTTCAACATTAAATATATATCCCTGGATGAAATACATAACCTGCTCCAGAATATGCAGGCAGAGGCGATACCGCCGGCAGATGTGCAGGTTTCACCCGTCGGCAGCCTGGCACTCGGGGTAAGTACGACAAATACCGTGGTCGGCTCAAGGCTGACCTTGAATTTAATTTGTCTCGGTGCGGTTTTTTTCATCCTTTTGCTGGTTTACCGGCGTATCGGCAGTACTATATTTACCATCATCCCGGTTGGTGCCGTCATCGCCTGGTCCTCACTGGATATGTACCTCATCGGTATTCCGCTTAATCCGCTTACCGCTATTCTGGGGGTACTTGTCATTGGCATTTGCACCGAGTTCATGGTGCTGCTCCTGGGACGGTATGATGAAGAGAAAAAGCTGGGTTTGCCGCCCGAAGATGCCATGGCCACGGCAATATCGAAGATCGGACGGGCTATCGTAACCACCGCCCTGACTACCCTGGGAGGCTTTGGTGTTCTGATAGCTTCAAACTTTGTAATGATTCGTGACTTCGGCATTGCCACCGTGCTTGGTGTATTCCTCTGCCTGGTAATAACGATGACGGTAATGCCGGGGCTTATTGTATGGTATGACAACCGGAGAAGGAGACGTTTACCTGGAAAAATTTAGCATCAATGTAATCTGACTGTCAATGTTGCTTGATTACGTGGATGCTAACAGCTTTGAAAGTGGCGTATATCTTCCTTCCCTTTTTCAACTCCATTTCTTCGGCAGACTTTTTCGTTACCAGCGCCACCAGAGAGAAACCACAGTCTATCTCGACCCGGCAGAAGGGTCCATCGATCGCTGTCCAGCCTACGGTCCCGGCTAAGGAGTTCCGGGCGCTGCTGGACAGCTTTGAAAGGGCTATGGTCACGTCTTCCGGCCGGATGCAGACCGATACCTCTTCCCCGGTATTGAAATCCGCCACAGACTCGATTTCCGAACCGCCTACATCCACGGTCACCATTTCTCCTTCATTAGACACGACCACGCCATCGATAATGTTCTCCATGCCAACGAACTCGGCTATTTCACGATTCCTCGGGGAGGCAAATATCTCCCTGGCCCTTCCGGTCTGAGCAATCTCACCGTTGACGAGAACGCTCATCCTATCAGCGAGCCGCTGCCCCTGCGACATATCATGGGTCGCCATAATGACCGTAATGGCATTCTGTTTAATTATATCCGCTATCAAGTCCTCAATCTTTGCAGCTGATACGGGGTCGAGATTGGCGGTAGGTTCATCAAGCAGCAGCATTTCCGGCTCCACAGCTATCGCCCTGGCGATAGCCACTCTCTGGACTTCCCCTCCGGATAGTGTCCGGGCATTCCGCTTCGTGTATTCGGCGAGTCCCACTGTCTCTAGAGTATTCTCTACCTTTTCAATTAATTGCCGACGTCCCACCCCGCGCCATTTCAAGCCATACGCTACATTATCGAAAACACTGGTGTTGAAAACAACCGGTTTCTGAAGCACAAATGCCATACGACGGCGTAATTCAAGTCTTACCCTTTCGGAGGAAGCTGCATTGGTGCCATCAAAAAGTATTTTCCCAATCGCTGGCGTATCCAGCAGATTAACGAGACGCAGCAGCGTTGTTTTCCCGGCCCCCGTGGGACCGATCAAAGCAAAGACTTCGCCGCGCTCAATCCTCAGGTTGACGTGTTTAAGGACATTGCGGTCATCCCTTTTTTGCCATAAATCTACTGTTTCGATAAAAGCCATAGTTACTTCTGCTGTATCCTGTTTAAGAGTACATTGATTATCAGAGCGATGAGAACAAGGATAATGCCCAGCGCCATTGACAACTCGATATCACCCTTGGATGTTTCCAGG
>CAYVPT010000351.1:0-2853 GCA_964453865.1 uncultured Dehalococcoidaceae bacterium | reverse complement strand
ATATAATCTGTTAAATATTACCCCACTTCGGTCATCTCTGTCTAGTTCACAAAGATGACTGCCCTATCAGCCTCACTTGATAAAGCACAATACATTAGTGCTAATACTAAGTACTTCTTAGTTCGTCAATAGAAACAATCAATACTGACAATACTAATAATATGCCATGAAAACTAATTGTTAAGATAAGCAGGGCTATTATTTATACTTTTGAGGGATTTCTCCCCCAAATGGCGACTAATAAATAGAGTTTATATGTACGAAACGGCTAGTTCGTCTGGTGGAGACGACTAGCCTGCTATGTGGCATATATCAGCAGGATTTTAACGGAATTTATGCACTACTTTTATAGGTATTTAATGCCAATAGCCTAAGATTAAAGATGGGTAATTGGAACAAAAAGAAGCCAAATCACCAAAATAGCAAATGAAGTAGGGGTAATATGAAAATAGGTGCCGGGAAATTAAAGAAACTAAGGCTGGGGCTCACCTCGCTAATACTGACGACACTGGTTCTTCCCACGCAAATTCGGATTTGCCAGTTCTCTCGCCTTTCCAAATCTCCTTGCAGGAAGTCCACATATCTCGCTGGGAAAAGTTCATTGCAGTCAATGCTTTTTCAAAAGAGTTTTTACTCTTGACAACCATTCGATATAGAGATAGTATCCTTTCGGTCTAGTACTTTTGAGGGATTTTGCTACTAAAGAGCGACTAAGTAAGTAGATGGGGTACATAAAAAGGGTGAAAACCTATTGACTTTATCCCCCAAAGGTGTAAACTAGTGGCGGTAATACTTTTGATATCTAGTTGGTTTTATTTTTAATGAAACCCTTATGCCTTTTTTCTGGGTATTTAGTTACGATCAGACTAGGACTAAAGAGTACTTGCCCCAGAAACAAGGATCTTAGATAGAAACTGGTAAAGTGAGGTAAGAAGTAAAATGAAGAGATTTATAATTCCCCTGTTAACAACGATGATGCTAACACTATCCCTGGCATCGCCGCTTTTGGACGGGACACCGAAGGCTCATGCCAATCCCGCTGATGAAGCACTCAGCCAGAGATTCACCATAGCCGGGCATTACGATATGGTCGCGGCTGGAGTTGGCCTTGACGGAGGAGCACCGGGTGATATCAGCCTGGATGTTCCCGGAAGCGTGTTTAAGGCCTATCTATACTGGGCGGGCTATGCCGTTTCTACGAATCCGGATGAGTTTGACTCAGTTTTATTCTCGGTAGACGGAGACCCGTCTGTCACTGTTGATGCCGATTGGAGCAACGGACCGGACCCCTGGCCTGAAAGCCCCGACGGCTACCACTACGCTTTTGGAGCTGATGTTACCTCGCTAGTTGAAAGTGGAGACAAAGATTACACCATTTCCGGTGATGGGCTCGCTTTCACCGAGCCATACGGTGCCGGCCTGATGGTGGTATATCAAGACGAGAGCCTCCCTATCTCTTATGTCAGTATCAATGACGGCCTGGACTCCTTCCACTGTGCATATGATCCACCCCAGGGACCCGATAGCGAGGTGACCTACTTTGACTTCGCCGCTGATACTGAGGAACGCGGCGCTGATATCACCATGTTTGTTGGTGGTGTCATGCCTCCCAACCCCGAGCCCGAAGACCCCGCACTGAGCGTTAGACCAAACGCCATCTGGTACCAGACAGGGGACAGCTCTCAACCGGATAATCTGATTGATGCCGACGGTACTGAGCTTGATGGCGGCCCACCAGCCCCCTATCCGTTAGGCAGCTCTGACGGACAGCAGTGGGATACCTATAGCAACTCGGTAGCTATCCCTTCGGGGGATAGCTGGCTGGGGCTGCAGATTGAGTCGGTTGCTGATGGAGAGGGAACAGGGTGTGAGGGGCTATTTGTAGCCGCCGGAGCAGTTACTCCGGGCCTTGGCGGCCACTGCAGCACTACCGCTGACTACACCGTCTGCACCGACAAGGATGACTATGCCCCGGGAGAGACCGTTCACATCAGTGGTACCGGCTTCGCGGCCGGTGCCGAGCTTACCATCAAGGTCATCCGTCCTTATGGCTCCGTGGTTACCGGCGACGGTTCCTTTGACCCCTGGCCCACGCCCTACGACACCGTTACCGTAGATAGCAGCGGCGGCTTCCAGTACGATTACGTCTTAAACGGCATTGAGGGCGAGTACCTGATACAGGTGCTGGAGGGCCCCTGGGACGGAGCCCTGGACACCGTGCTGGCTACAACCACCTTCACCGACAGCCGTAATCCGGTTTCGGTGACACTAGATGGAGGTGCGCAATGGACGCCACCCAGCCCCAGCAACAACGGCGACCCCGTAACTGTCGCGCCAGGCGCTACCATCTCGGTTGTTTTTACTGTGAATGTAACCGGCAGCAGTGATTGGAATTCGACAAGCTGGGAATTTGTAGGAGGCTCTTCGAGCGGTTGCGTGAACCATTCCAACCATACTTCCTCCGGTTCTCCCCACACCGAGACATTCAACATTACAGCACCATCTAGTCCCGGCACCTACAACCTGACGCTTTATGCACGCTCAAACGATAGTTGCTCTAGTGGCTCGAGTGGTGACATCACACTGACGGACGCCGTTACCGTTACAGGCGGCTCCGGTTGCACCGACTTTGAAGACCCCTCAGACGAGTCAGGCAATTTCAGTAATGCTTCTAGGGCCTACGCCGACGGCGGTGGATCCAATGGGTATGCGACAGCAACCAACGGTGAGGTGAACCAGTATTACGGCTATGACTTTTCTTCCATTCCTGTCGGCGCCACCATTGATGGTATCACGGTCAGGTTGGACGCCAATAGAACTGACGAAGGCGGGGGGGATTCAGGCTCGCTCAAC
>CAYVPT010000350.1:0-2878 GCA_964453865.1 uncultured Dehalococcoidaceae bacterium | reverse complement strand
GCTGCCTGGAATTATCACTCATTTATTCACCTCATAAAATTAGCCGACAGGCTTGTTATCGTCATCACCAGGTTCCGGGACATATTGCTTTCTCTCTCCGAGTACCTGTATTTTATCCCCGGAGAGGTCAATCTTCAGGAAATCTAAAACTCTGAAGCGTACCTTTTCTAAAATACTACTCAAATTAAAAAGTTCTTTCTCAGAAAGCTCGGAAAAAATATTCTGAAATAGTTGCCAGGTTAAAGCACTGGCTTCCTCACACAACTCCTCTCCTTTACGGGTTATCGTCAACCTCACCGCCCTGCGGTCGGGCATGTTTTTTACCCGGTTTACCAGTCCGTCTTTCTCCATGCGGTCGATTATCATGCTGATACCGTTGGGATTACGGTCAAGCCATTGAGCCACATCGGTTACCGTTACCGGGTCAGGTAAATTCTTAATAGCCAGCAGAACGGAATGCTTGCGGTTAGTCAACCCCAATTTAGCGAAAATCGCATTCTCGGACTTGTTCAATAGATTATGGGATTGATGGATGAGAAGCCATGATTTCATCAAAGGACTGGCGAAAGTGAATTTTACCGGCATTTTCTTTTTTCTTTCATAATCCCGCTGGTCAGCATTTCCGCTACTAGTATAACACAACAGGTGTTACACATATTAATAGGCTTACCAGATGATAATTGAACAAAAGAAATCATCCGGAAGAAAGAGAGTGAGTCAGGGTTAATCCTCCACCCTGCTATTTCCCAAACGGCTTTTTCAGGCGGAAGTACCGCGTCTCAGGGTGAGAGCTGCCAGTATCAGTAGAGCGACGGTGTAGGCGAGGAGGACACCGATTTCTTTACCTATATCCAGCAGGTTTTGTCCCTGGAGCATTAAAGCCCTAATGCCGTCCACGCCGTAGGTCAAAGGCAGGAATTTAGCTATCCACTGGAGATAGTCTGGCATCTGGCTTACCGGCCAGAGCAGCCCGCAGAGAAACATCTGGGGTACAATAATAATCGGGATGAACTGCGCTATCTGGAATTCATTTCTGGCAAAGGTGGAGGCGAAAGTACCCAGACAAACGGCGCCGATACCGATAATAGCCTCGAAAACGAGAATCTCCCAGAGGTCTCCGCGGAAGCTGACATCGAGTACATAGACCATGTAGAAAAAGATAATCAAGGTCTGGGCCAGGGCAAAGAGCAGGAAACCGAGCAGGTACCCCCCCACGATATCCAGTCGGGAGACCGGCGTCGCCATGAGCCGCTCCAGTGTCCCCTGGGAGCGCTCTCTCTGGAAGCTGATGCCGGTTAAAAGGAATCCAAAAAACATAATCAGCATGGCCAGCATGGCCGGGGCGGTATAGTCCAGCATTGTTTTTTCAGGGATGGACACGCCGACGATGCTGGCTATTAATAAAGGTGCGATAATCAGCAGCCCCATGGTACGGCGGTCGCGTATCAACTGGTTGATAATCCGGTTAGCTATACTCAACGCATTACCCGGCATTTTGTTTCACCTCCCCACGCTTGATAAAATAGAGAAAGGCATCCTCCAGGGTGGCTTCGGGGTTGCCGGTAGCCTCCTGGAGTTCTGCCGGGGACCCCAGAGCAATAATCATGCCCTGCCGCAGAAAGGCCAGCTTCTGGCAGTGAGAAGCGTCGTCCATGGTGTGGCTGGAGATGATAAGTGTAGAACCGCCCCGGGCCAGGTCATCGAAGTATTCCCAGAAGCGCACCCTGAGCTCAGGGTCGAGACCCACCGTAGGTTCGTCCAGGAAAATCAACGGCGGCTGGTGAACGATAGCGCAGCCCAGGCTGACGCGCTGCTTCATACCGCCGCTCAGTTTCATTACCTGTGTTTTACGTTTGTCCCAGAGGTCAACCAGCTTGATTACCTCGTCCACTCTCTGAGTTCTCTGTTTTTTATTCTTCAAACCGCAGATACGGGCAAAGAAGTCGATATTCTGGGCTACCGAAAGCTCGGAATAGAGCGCCGGCAACTGGGGCATATAGCCGACATTTCTGGCGTTGGCCGGCGAGGGTATCTTCCCCAGGCATTGGATGCTGCCGGCCGCCGGCCGGAGTAATCCGACCATCAACCTTATCAGGGTGGTCTTGCCGGAACCGTTGGGCCCCAGCAGCCCGAAGCTGGTACCGGTCGGTATCTCCAGGGACATATCATCGATGGCTTTGAGGTGTCCATAATTAAAAGTGAGGTTACTGACTGTTATAGCAGCATTTTCCATGAAACAACCCTCCGATTTACTCCTCTTCCTCCTGACTATCGTTGAGCAGACCATGGAGCATCAGATTGACAACACCTTCGGCCACCTCGTCCCGGGAGAGACGGTTCAGCGGGCTGGCTTCGCCCTCCATTATCTTCAGCATGATAAAACCAAGAATCATGCCCCCCACCGTCCTGACGGCAATGACCGGCTCCAGGCGGCGGAATTTACGGGAAGTCGCCATGAAACGGTAAACCATTTCCATTCGTGAAAGAAACGGTTGAACGAACTGTTCTACCCAGAGAGCTTTAAGCTCTGGGTCACGCTGGATTTCTCCAATCAAAGAAGGCATACGGGAGACTCGTATATCTTTGGCAAGTTCAAACCTGTTTTGAAGGATATTCTTAAAGACCACCTCAATATTTCCTTTAGGAATCTTATCGATAAGTTTTAGTAGCGGTATGGTAATAATGAAATTTTTAATGACAGCGATGAACAGTTCACGTTTACTCGGGAAGTAATTATAGATGGTACCCTCGGCTACCCCGGCTGCCCGCGCTATTTCCGCCGTCCTTGCCGAGGCAAAACCTTCCCGTGTAAATACGTCCAGAGCCGCGTCAAGGATTTGCTGCCTCCTCTCAGTGGATATTCTCGCCTTTCTTTCCT
>CAYVPT010000349.1:0-2879 GCA_964453865.1 uncultured Dehalococcoidaceae bacterium | reverse complement strand
CCGACCGCGTCGAAGGGAGGACGGCACCGAGGAAAAATCCCAGGGCGGTAAAACATAATACGCCGATAATAAATGCAGGTATCAGCAGTTCCGGCGACTGCGGCAGATTCGGCGAATAAGCCAGCAGTCCCAGGATTAATATCAGCAGGCTTCCGACTACCGCTATAATGAAGCTGACGATTATCTGCGAACCAAGTACCGACCAGACCGATATAGAGGAAGCCCGCAAACGGCGCAGGATACCCCTCTCGCGGTAACCGGCCAGATGCACCGGCAATGCCACCGTACCGATAGCCATCATCACCAGAGCGAAGTAGGCGGGTATATAATAATCAAGCGGTCCGATCCCTCTGAAAACAATCATCCCGCTATCGTCGGTATCCGGGGTATTACCGAAGACCCCACCCATAACAAAGAGAAAGATAACCGGCAGGGCGAGGGTGAAAATTACCGTTATCGGTTCGCGGATGAACAGCTTGATTTCTACCCATGACAGCTTTAAAAGCGTACGCATATTATATTAATCCCCGGCACTGTACCCCGTTAGTTTCAGAAAGACATCTTCAAGGGTGGGCTGTTCCACGCGGAGGTCTGACGGTAATATACCGTGTTCCACCAGCGCCGCCGCCACCAGAGCCAGTACCGGCCCGCTGCCGCTGACTTCCACTCTCGATCCATTTACGGATACTTTGTTAACACCATCGACTTTCTCCAGCCAGGAGAGGTCGGTTTTTTCCGCGGTAAAGATAACGCGCACCTCGCCGGCATGCCGGGTGATAAGTCCCTGGGGCGTATCGGCGGCGATGATTTTACCCCGGTCGACGATGGCAACGCGGTCGCAGAGATTCTCGGCTTCGTCCATGAAATGGGTTACCAGCACGACGGTAGTGCCCTTTTCACGTATCGCCCTGATTAAGTCCCAGGCGACGCGCCGGGCGGCGGGGTCAAGACCGGTGGTCATTTCATCGAGAAAAACAACCTGAGGATTATTGACCAGCGACAGGGCGATGAAAAGGCGCTGTCGCTGGCCGCCGGACAGGCTGGAGAATCCCGCTTTGCGTTTCTCGGCCAGGCCCCACTGCTCCAGAAGGACATGCCAGTCCAGAGCGTCCGGCGTTACCGAGGAAAAGAGGTCGAGGGCTTCCCATACCTTAATACGGTCGGGTAAGGCGGACTCCTGGAGCTGGGAACCGATACGGCGTCTCAGTTCCTGTGCCTGGGTTTGCGGGTCGAGGCCGAGTACCGTAACCGTGCCGGAGTCAGGAACCCTTAAAGCCTGAAGGCATTCGACCGTGGTGGTCTTGCCGGCGCCGTTGGGACCGAGAAAGCCGAAGATTTCACCCTCGGCGACCTCAAAGGAAATGTCATCGACGGCGACAGTCCTGCCGTACGTCTTGCGGAGGTTCTGGACTTCGATGATTGAGGTCATTGGCGTGATTATAACTTAAAAAACACTAGCTTACAATAAGGCTCTTGAGCTTCGCGGCTATCTCTCCCAGCGGCACTATCTCCGTCTCTTTCTCGGAACGTTTTTTTAATTCTACGCTGTCCTTTTGTAACGTACGGGGGCTGACGGTGACCCGAAACGGTATGCCGATTAAATCGGCGTCATTGAACTTAACGCCGGGGGATTCTTCCCTATCATCGAACAGCACCTCGATGCCCGACGCTTGAAGGTCGGTATAAAGCTTTTCAGCCACCTCCGCCACCTCCGAGCCTTCCCGGGACAACACACACATATAGACGTGGTAAGGAGCCACGGATACTGGCCAGATAATGCCCTTGTCATCATGGTTGTATTCGATAATAGCCGCCAGCAGACGGCTGAGTCCCAGTCCGTAGCAGCCCATGACGAAGGGCTTTGACTCGCCCTTTTCATCGATAAAAGAAGCGTTAAAACTGTCACTGTAGGTGGTGCCCAGCTTGAAGATATGCCCGACCTCGATGCCGTGGGTAGCGGCCAGCGTTTCGCCGCAGGTGAGGCATTTATCCCCGGCGCGGGCAGTGGCGATATCCGCCACGGTATCCGCCTTAAAATCACGGGGATAGTTAACGTTCCTGATGTGCGTATCCGGCTTGTTGCCGCCGGCCACGAAGTTGCTGCCCGTATTCACTGAGTCGTCGGCGATGACCTTAAAGCCTTTCAGCCCTACCGGCGAAGCCGCCCCGGCGACGATGCCGGTTTCGATAACCTCCGGCTCCGTAGCCATACGTAATTCGGCACAGTGAAGCTCGTTCTTGAGCTTGATTTCATTAACTTCGAGGTCGCCGCGGATGACCACGAAGACCATCTCGCCGTCGGCGATATAAAAGACGGCTTTCAGGGTACGGCTGCGGGGTATTTTCAGGAAGCCGGCTACTTCCTCGATGGTGCCCATGCCGGGCGTGGCGACCTCCTCCACGGGCAGGGGCTCTCCGCCGCCGATGTTTTCCTTGACGCTGACCGCTTTCTCGGTATTGGCGGCGTATTTGCAGCCGGGACAGTGGATAATCTCGTCCTCGCCGTTCGGGGCGACGGCCATGAACTCACTTGAGTCCTTACCGCCGATGGCGCCGCTATCGGCTTCCACCATTATGGTAGGCAGGCCGCAGCGGTCGAAGATGTTACGGTAAGCCTGCGCCATCTTCTGATAGCTTACTTCCAGCCCGTCCTCGTCTTTATCAAAGCTGTAGAGGTCTTTCATGGCGAACTCGCGTACCCGGATAAGCCCGCCGCGGGGCCGCGGCTCATCGCGGAACTTGACCTGAATCTGGTAGAGAAGCAGGGGCAGGTCGCGGAAGCTCCGGGCATAGCGGGCCGCCAGCTGGGTGACTACCTCTTCGTGGGTAAAACCTAAAACCATCTTGCGTTCCCGGCGGTCGTAGAGAGTAAAAATCAC
>CAYVPT010000348.1:0-2879 GCA_964453865.1 uncultured Dehalococcoidaceae bacterium | reverse complement strand
ATCGTGAGCCGGGTAGCCACGATAGGGATACCCTATACTGAATGGAATGGCGCCGAGACCATCACCTTCCGCGCCACCGACCCTGGAGCTCTCTGGGATGAGGACAGTGCCACCTTTACGGTATTTGCATTGACAAGCGTCATATCTGGAATAATCGCTGATGTAAAAGGCGCTGCGATACCCGGCGCCACGGTCAAGTTATATCTCGACGGTGTTCTTCAAAGTACCACCACCAGCGGTCCGGATGGACAATACGAGCTGGTGGCCACAGAGGAAGATGAGTACACGGTAGTAGCCAGTGCCGCTGGTTTCAAGAATGAGACACAGGCGATATCTATTACGTCACTGGGTGACGGCTATACTCTGGACTTTATCGGGAACTCCGGGCTGATACCCCAGGCTCCTGATTTGTCTTACGTACTGGCTTGTGCCAATCACTGGCTTTATCCTCCGGTTAGCCACCCCGAGTTAACCTTGAGCATGTCCAAAGTACTGGCGGTAGCCAATGCATGGTTGTACCATTAATCTATTCTCCCATAGTTTCGCAGTTGGACATGTTGAATCGTTGGATACGAGGTAGGATGCATTTAATGGATACCAAAGTCAGATAGAACAGAAAGACAGAGGTATCAAATTGAAAGGGATACTACAAGGAAAGCAAACGAAAGAATTTCTTGAGGAAGCGGTGAAACTATTAACGGAGAAAAAGTTACCGGTATCTACGGCCACCCGGCGATTATCGTTGCCACCTTCAACATTGGGAAACTGGGTCAAGGCATGAAAGTAAGGTAGGTTCGGAGAGATGGGCAAGAGTTAGCAACCTCTAGCCGAGATTGAGACAGGAGTTGGCTTGGACGGAGAAAGAGCTGGTGGAAGTGAAAGTGGAGCTGGACGTGTTAAAAAGACAGCTGTGTTTATTGAGATCTTTCATAACTGGCAGTGTCGGTGGAAAAGACTCGGTTTCATATCGCCAACGATCTATTAATTAACTATAGGGATTGTTGTTAACACGAACGTTGTGGTGTCCATTATTGACATCCGACCTCATATTATAAAAAAATGAAAATCATGAGAATTTTAAGTATTTCACTTATTCTATCAGCACTACTTATATCTAGTGTTCCAGCTACGCCCGGCATGGCGAATAGCCTTACACTAGCAAGGACACTGCCTGAAGATAATTTGTATCCTGATGATATTTTTCACGTTATGATTCAATTCACCGCGCCTGACGATAATTTCAATGCAATCGGTATTACGGATATAGCTCCAGACGGATGGGGAGTCTCGGTGAATACTGTCTGGTGCACACCAGAAGCCACTTTAAGTAGCTCTCCAAAAACGGATACGGCGGGATATGTCTGGTTATCATCTTTCTCTGCTGGAACCGTTTTTACCGTTGTATATGAAGTAACCGTACCGACCGTGACTACACCTGGCACTTATATCTTCCCTGGTGGATATGTTGAATATTATTTAAGTGGAGACGGACCGTATTACGCTGACATAATGGGCGACACCGAAGTGATTGTTGTTAACACCTGTACTCTTATTGTGAATACAATCGGAATTGGTAGCGTGGGTCTAAGCCCGGCTGGTGGCAGCTATGCTTCCGGGATCGTCGTCGAGCTGACGTCAACAGCCGATTCCGGCTGGAACTTCTCTGCCTGGAGTGGTAACCTCTCTGGCTCCACGAACCCGACTAATGTCACCATGGATGGCAACAAAACCGTTACGGCTACCTTTACCCAGGTAACTAGTAGTGGTAATAGTGGCGGAGGTGGGGTCGGTGGTTCCAGCGCGACCACCAACCTTAATGAGTATTCGGACAGCGATGGTAAATTTATGGCTAATGCCACCGCCGAATCCAACGATGGATTGGTAAAAATACAGATACCCGAAGGCACTATCGCGAAGAACCGGATCGGCCAGCGTTTGAGATACGTATCCATTAAGGAAAAGAATGCATCTCCATCACCAACCGATTCTGAATTCGTAAGCTTGGCCTATGATATAGGCCCGAACGCCTCTATCTTTGACCCACCTATCTACCTGACTCTTGTATATGACGATACCAATGTACCACTCGGAGTCGCCGAAGAGAACCTGGTTATCGGTACCTGGCAGGATAATGAATGGGTTATACTTGATGGCTGCGTCGTCGATCCGGTTGAAAATACAGTGACCGCACCGATAAACCATTTCACTATCTTTACCGTTATAGCATATACGACCCCTGCCAAAATTATAATCAATGGAATAACTGTTACACCTGCCGAGGTTTACCCTGAAGAAGGCGTTACAGTCAGCGTTACCGTTACCAATACCGGTGATTTGACCGGGAGTTATGACGTTACCTTGAAAATCAACGACCTGGTGCTACAGACCAGGAAGGTGACCCTTGACGGAGGTAAAAGCAAATTGATCAGCTTCACGGTGACGGCAGCCGCCCCCGGGGAATACACAGTGAGTATCAATGGTTTGCAGAGTAAATTCACAGTAAAGGAACCAGAACCTGAAGGCACAGTCGCAGAGGTAACGGCTCCCGAACCTCCGACGCCTTCACCAACGCCGACGTTACAGCCGACGGAAAAACCGTTAACACCGCCACCGGCTGAAGAGAAACCGGCAATAGTATCTCCGGTCGAATCGGTACCGCCTTCATCAAGTAATTGGGGGCTTATCGTTCTTTACGTCGTTGCCGGTGTTATCGTCATTGGTCTGGTAACTCTTTACTTCATAAGGAGGCGTGGCACCTAGGGATAATCATAATAAGGAAAGGTTTTATTGAGACTTAGTTATATAACAAACCTCATAAAAAGATCTTTAACACATCCTGGATTTTAATCAGGGTGTCGCAGGTTCGAGACCTGCACGGT
>CAYVPT010000347.1:0-2897 GCA_964453865.1 uncultured Dehalococcoidaceae bacterium | reverse complement strand
CTTAGCTTTGTGGAGCGGGAGACGGGACTCGAACCCGCGACAACCTGCTTGGAAGGCAGGGACTCTACCAACTGAGTTACTCCCGCATAGGTAGTTACGCTTGAATTTTACGCCAAAATGAATGGAAAAACAAGCTGTAGCGTCATCCGACCCCCACTTTAGTCATGTACTACCCGTCCGCACACAAATTACCCACACTTAAAAAGTACTAAAGTAATCTTGGTCGACTCCATCCCCTGTGTTATGATGCATAACGTATGAGGACGTTTAAAAGCAAATACCAGCAGGGAGACCTCAAAAAGAAATGGAAAATCCAGCAATGCCAGAGTGAGAAGGTCTATTTCGACTATCACAAGGACTGCCAGAACTGCGAAGGCAGGTCATACTGCTACCGGGAGAGGTTTCAGCCCTACTATGTCAGCGTGGAAAGCAGCATGCTGATATTCGCCGATAGCTTTGAGAACGCCAAGGCGTACGCCCAGAAGGGGCACGGCTGGCTGATAGAACGCGAGAGTATCGACGGCATGCCGGTAGTAGTCAAGGTCAAAGAGGATAAAGTGACCTTTAAACCGGATATCGAGCACTAGACGGTTTTTCCGATAAAATCCCTTCAAATAACCTGTGAGGGCACAATCAGTGTGCTTTCTTTTTTTATTCGTCCCAGCCGGATTTAGCGCCGTAGGGCAGTGATGTCATGTTGGCTTCGATTTCCCGGATTTTACCGTTGACGACCTTGAACAGCTCGCTGACAACCACCGTAAAAGGCCGGCGGGCGATGGGTATCATTTCCACGGTGCCGATACCGGGGACTTCGACGGATTTCACGGTGCCCTTATGGTGGAACATAAACGTCCCGAACGTAATACCACGCTCCTCATCGACGACGGTAAAGCGCCGCGGCTCTATCGAGGTGATGTAGGCGAAAGCTTTGGAGTTAATCTGCCCGCGGCAGTCCAGCGGCATCGGCGGTTTGTCAGGGTCGCGGGGAAACAGGTTAGGATTATTGGTGGTCTGCATGCCGTTTTCCACACGGTTGCATTCGTCCCAGAGCGGGACAATATCGCCGTCGTCCCGGACCAGTCCTTCGAAATAGAGGTCGGACACGCGTATCATTTCCTCCCGGGAGACACGCTCGGACGGCTTAAGGGCTTCCAGGTAAAGCTGCTTGGGCTGGACCAGGTTCTCGACGGGTATGGGGCGCTCGCCCTGCCGGACGACGATGTTTTCAATTTCGGTAATCAGCCCATCCTCGATTTTAAGACGGGACGATATAATGATGGGGAAGCCGTTTTCTTTCATCAGCCCGAAGAGACCGACCTGCCCTCCCTGGGGGTCGCAGACGTATAGACGGTAGATGGGCATATCGCTGGCGGTAGCCCCGAGTCCCTCCCCTACCGGTAGCGGTATCGTATTTTCGGTATGTTTAACCTTCTTGGAGAGTGGCAGGCGGGCGGGCTCGTGAGCAACGAGTGCCTCCAGGTACTGGTCCATGATTCCTTCTAAAGAAGCGCGGGTATGTGCCGGCATGTACATTTCCTCCTTGAATTGCTAATAGCAATATAACGGCTTTGCCGGTGATAAGTCAAAGTAAAATAGCCGGAGACCGATGAGCGCAGGGATGTCTTGTGCCCGCTGGTTTTCAAGCCTTATTGCCTTCCTTTACTCTTAGCGATTGTATCATCTGCATCATCAAAGTTACTTCACCATCACTCATCTTTTCTATGTTGTCGAGTCGGTTCTTGATTTCAGATATAACTGTGGCTTTTAAATCGTCTTTTTCAGCTCTTCTTTTTATCCTCGACTCGACCAGTGTGGCGCTTACCTGCGATATGAAAGCCGCCATAGTACCTATGCCGACCACCATTAAAATCATCCCCATTATCCTCCCCGCGATGCTATGAGGGACTATATCTCCATAGCCTACCGTGGTAACCGTTGAGATACTCCACCAGACTGCGTCCGAGAAGTTGGTAATCTGGGCTTCCCTGGTGCCGCTCTCGAGGACCAGCACCACCAGGGCACTGATAAAGATAATGCTGACGGTGATGCCCAGTAACGCTAACAGGTTGCTGCGCTGCCAGAACCCGCCCGACCTGGACAATACCCGCCTCATCCTGGACAGCAGGATAAATACCCTGACCAGACGCAAGAATCGAAACGCCACCGATATGGCCGGTATCGTTCCCAGTCCGTATAAAGCCATGGCCGGAATCATCGCCAGTATCTCGTAGCTGTTGGCTTTCATGAAACTGGATTTATTTTCGCTGGCTCTCAGCCTCTGTAAAAAATCGGCGGCGAACACGATGCAGATTATCAGGTCGGCGGTATATATCCCCCAGAGTACTCCCTCGGAGACCTCCACTATCGACTCGACGGCTACCAGGATGATGGAAACGATGGCAAGTATACCGATAATTACTTCAACAGTATGTTTTTTTTGCATCATAAAACTCCTCATCAGGCGGTTGTCTGGATTATATTATAGTAGCCATTCTTCATCAATTCATCATGAGGTAAAAAAGAAGGGCCGGCCTTTCGGCCAGCCCCCTCTTTATTAAACCCTAATGCTCCAATTATTTAGCTGTTCAGTATCTCCATCGCCTCGTCGAGGTAGGCTTCCATCAGGTAAGGTATGCCGGTCACTCTGGCACATTCCTCGGTCAGGGACATCAGCTCTTTTCGGGTAATCGCCGGTAGGCTGAAGCACCGCGCGCCGGCCATAAGCTGCTGCAGTCCTACCCTTATCTTCTCGCTGTAGCTGTAGATGCCGATGGCGCCCAGCGGGATATTTTTGATTTCTTTGGAGCCGACGATGTTCTTCACGTCCTCGTAGTTGACGAAGATTTCCTCGACGGTGTCGCCGTATTGGCTGACGGTGTTGGGCAGCCTGCCGTCCT
>CAYVPT010000346.1:0-2901 GCA_964453865.1 uncultured Dehalococcoidaceae bacterium | reverse complement strand
TAGCTGAAGATTTGGAGAGAGCGTCCGGGTACAAATGATTGGGGTGATACTATGACTGAATGTATCGTCATCGAAGACCTGACCAAGTATTACGGCAAGTTCCTGGCTCTGGATAATCTGTCGCTCAGGGTGTCGGCAAAGGAAAATATCGGGCTGCTCGGGCCCAACGGCGCCGGCAAGAGTACGACTCTGAAGATACTCTGCGGCCTTATCCGCCCCACCTCCGGCAAGGCTTATATCGACGGTATCGACGTGGTAACGCAGTCGGAGAAGGCCCTTTCGAAAATCGGCGCCATTATAGAAACACCGGAGTTTTATTCCTATCTCACGCCGGAAGACAACCTGAGTTATTTCGGGAGGCTCCGAGGAATGAAAGGAGAAGAATTAAAACGGCGTATCAAGGAAGTCATCGAGCTGGTCAAACTGGAAAAATGGAGTAAGGTGAAAATAGAGAAATTTTCCCGGGGCATGAAGCAGCGTCTGGGGCTGGCGCAGTGCCTGCTGCACGACCCGCCGGTTTTGGTCCTGGACGAACCCAGCTTGGGACTCGACCCCAGAGGTGTGGTAGAATTCCGGGAGATTATCAAAAGCGTCGGCAGCGAGAAAACGGTCTTCTTCGCCTCCCACCAGCTGGTCGAAGTCGCTCAGATTTGCAGTCAGGTAGCCATTATCAATAACGGCCAGCTGCTGGCATATGACAGCATCGCAGAGATGGAAAAGAAGTACCAATCGCTGGAACAGGCGTATCTCACGTTGACAGGAGGGGCAAGTTGAGTCAGTTTGAAAAGATAGGGATAGTTATCAGGTACGAGTTCCTGAAGCATATCAGGCGGGCGCGACTTTACGTCATACTGGGCATTGCTTTACTTACGGAACTGGCCGTACTTATCCTGATTCCGGTGCTCCGCGACGGCTACCCGAATAGCGTCATGGTCATGGCGGCTTTGCTGACGGTAGGTCCGAGTCTGGCGGCGCTTGGCGCCGTCTTTTTCGCCGGTGACGCTATCGCCGGGGAGTTCGAGGGCAAGACCGGTTTTCTTCTCTTTACCAATCCTATTAAGCGCTACGTGCTGTGGCTCGGCAAGTACCTGGCGGGTTTCATCGCGGTGGCCCTGCTGATTATTTTCACCTACATCATCATCGCCGTCTCGCTGCTGGTGATTTACCAGGAGATACCCTTCGAGATACTTAAGTCATTCGGGTTGTGTATCCTTTTCGCCTCGGGGATGCTTTCGGTAACCTTTTTATTCAGCTCTATCTCGAAAGGTGCCATGGGGGCCACGGTGATGACCCTCGTCTTCGTCTGGGTAATATGCGGGATTATCGAAAGTGTCCTGGCTTTTACCGGGAATCCCTACTGGTTTATTCTCTCCGCCGGAGGAGACAGCATCGCCATGGCTTACGGGGGCATGGACATGTTCATGTCGGGCCTTGGTATGGGCGGATTCGAGGCCATGATGGAGAATTTCAAGCCCATGGACCTCGGCATGACGGCCTGGGGCATGACCATTTACCTGGTGGTGTGTTTCGTCGCGAGTATTCTGATAGGTAACCGCCGCCAGCTGGCATAACTTATCTTAGAGCGCTAAAAAAGATTTAATCATTGACTGCCAGCGGTCAGTGAAAAGGCAGGTATTAAGACAGAATTAGACTTTAGCCGGCTTATGCTGGTTACGCAGACACCGGGTGCACAGGTTCAGGCGTTTTGCTTTACCGTCGATATAAACGGTGGCAGGGTGTATATTAGGCGTCCAGCGGCGGTTGGTGTGACGCTTGGAATGGCTGACATTATGACCGAACTGCGGTGTTTTGCCGCACAAATCGCATTTCAACTCTCTTTGTCTCCTTGAATTTTACGTGAAACTATTGCAAATTCCGCTAATACATAGTAACATAATGCGTTAACATTAGCAAGAAGTGCATCCTTGGTGGGCACGTTTATCAAACAAGGATGGTGTAATATGAGTCAAACAAAAACCGTGGCCGGGCAGGACCTGAGGGACATGTTTTCTGCCGCCACATCCTGGCTGGAAAAAAGCTCCGCAGATATCGATGCTCTCAACGTGTTTCCCGTGCCGGATGGTGATACCGGTACTAATATGATGCTGACTATGAAGTCTACCATGGAGGAGGCCTACCGGGCGCCGGACCACAGCGCCGCCGGCGTAGCCCACGCTATGGCCAGGGGCGCGCTGATGGGAGCCCGCGGCAATAGCGGTGTTATACTATCACAGATATGGCGCGGTCTGGCTCTGGGTCTGGAAAAAAAGGAGACTTTTACCGCCGCCGACCTCGCCGCTGCGTTAAAACAATCGGCGAAGGTAGCTTACAAAGGGGTGAGTAATCCGGTAGAAGGGACCATGCTCACCGTTATGAAAGACGCCGCCGCCGCCGCGCAGGCGCAGGTGGACGCCGGTAACGATGACATTATTACGGTGCTGGAAGCCACGGTGAATGCCGCCGCCGATTCCGTTGCCAACACACCCAGCCTTCTGAAAGTGCTCAAGGATGCCGGCGTCGTCGATGCGGGCGGGCAGGGTGTTTACACGCTCCTGGAAGGGGCGCTGCGTTACCTCAGAGGTGAAACGGAGCTTATGCGCCTGCGTAAACCCCAGATAATCGTCAGCGAGTTGCCGTATACGGCTCCCCTGCCGCAGGTCGCGGGTGTCGATGAAGTACCTTACGGCTACTGTACCGAGTTTCTTTTAAAGGGTGAAAAGCTTGAACCGGACGTCATTAAAAAGAGACTGGAAAAGAAGGGCGAGTCCCTTATTGTCGTCGGTGATGATTCCGCGGTGCGTATCCATATCCATACCCTGACTCCCGGCAACATCCTCCAGTTCGCTGCCAAGCTGGGCACCATGCACCAGGTAAGCATCAGGAACATGGACGAGCAGCACC
>CAYVPT010000345.1:0-2902 GCA_964453865.1 uncultured Dehalococcoidaceae bacterium | reverse complement strand
TGAGGCTGGCGATAGAATTACGTGTTATGTGACCAAATGCTTTCGAGGCATCATCGATAAGTTCGTAATACAAAATGTACATCCGGAAAAACCCGTGGCGTGCCATGGCCGGCCTTATGTACGACGGCACGTTTCCCAGGTCCTCGCCGACAATGATACTCTGGTGGCGATGGGACTCGAGCGCCAGAATGGCATAGAGTTCCTCAGCCCGATAGCGCACGTAAACACCTTGGCTGGAATCAAATCCCCGCGGAATCCAGAATAGCCGGTGCAGGCCCATAACGTGGTCGACGCGCAGTATATCGGCATACTGGAGATGGTGTCGCAGGTAGTCGATAACGTAGCGGTAATGCTGCTCGCGGATTCTCTCCGGGTGGAGGGGCGGCGACCACCAGTTCTGACCGGAGGTAAAGACGGCGTCCGGCGGCGCGCCGACCTCCGCATTCAGGGCGAAGATATCACGGTAACGCCAGGTATCGAAGCCGGCGGGATGGACACCCACCGGTAAATCGAAATAAAGCTTGACGCCCTTACGTCGTGTATTCTCCGATAGCTCTCTCACCTGCCGGTGGGCCAGCCACTGCGCGTACAGGTGGTAATCCACGTTCTTCTCATCGTAATCGCCTTCTTTAATAGAGCCGTCACGGAACGACTCTGGCCAGTCCGTCCACGGAGCCTTGTGCTTCTCCATGGCCGCCCGGAAACGGGCGTATTCCTCAATCATTGGATGTTCCTGTGAGAAGCGATTTAACTCTTCAAGGCGACCCGGTGAGTCGGCCAGGTACTGGGATAAATTTTCCATGACCTGACGTTTCAGAGACATCAGCTCCCGGTAGTCCACCATAGGATTTTCCCGCTGTTTTTTAATTTCCTCCTGGAATGATGCCGACTCTATTAATGACCGGGCAGAATCACAGTCAGACAGTCCGGGGGCTGCCGTTACATCGACGTAGAACTCGTTCCAGAGCAAGCGGCTTACCGGGGCATAGGGGCTGGGCTCGAAAGGCTTATCGAGAAATACCGGCAGCAGGGGCAGCGTCGCCATAACCTGTCCACCCCTCTCCACCACCCGGTCGGTCAGGGCTTTAAGACCGGAGTAATCGCCGCTGCCCCAGCTATCATCTGTCGTCAGGGCGTAGAGCGGTATAAAAGCACCCCACTGTCGGTTATCATCGGCATCGGGAGGGAGGTAGGCTTGATGAGGCGACGCTATTATCATCGTCTCACCGGACTTGCCCCCGGCTTCAAAAACGAACTTATGATAGCCATAGGGTAATTTTCCCGGTAAGGCGATTCTCTTTATCACATAACGAACGCCTTCAACATCGGCGCTTTCAATAAATGGCAATTCATTAGCCGCCCATTTCCAGGTACGGCTTTCACCTGATTCCAGTTCTAGTCGCCCGGTGGCGGGAATATCGGCTGATTCCGAGGGAAGACAAACTTTAATGACCGGCGGTCCGCTGTCCCAGGCCACCGTGACCGGTTCAACGATACGCTGATAGAGCGACTGCTTTCTTTCACGCAGGGCCGAAGGCACGTCATCCGCGGAGGCGACGGGAGCCCCAAGAGCCCTTAACACCCCCAGCAGACTTTCTGCCGAAGACTGAACGCGGCGGCGGCGCAGGCCGTAATAGGCCGTCTGCACTTTGTAGAGTCGGGCAAGCTCGTAGATTGGTTTCATATATCCCTGGTTTATATCGCTTTCTCCAGCAACTCGACGATGTCGTATACTTTCAGACTGCTGCCGCTTTCTTTAACGGCATCTTTGAAGTTCTTCACACACCACGGGCAAGCGGTAACAATCGCTTCGGCGCCGGTAGCTTCGGCTTCCTTTACCCTTTCGATAGCCGTCCACATGGAGAACTCCGGATTTGACTCGTTGACGCCGCCGCCGGCGCCGCAGCACCAGGCATATTCCTTTATCCTGTCCATCTCCATCAGTCGGATACCGGGAATAGCTTTGAGTATATCCCTCGGCGGCTCGTAAACACCGTAAGTGCCGCGACGGAATTCTTTAGGCGGTTCGAACCGGCGCTGGATACCGGGGGCCCGCTTCCCTTCCCAGTGTATCCAGGGTTCGCCCTGCCGCCCGAGATGGCAGGGGTCGTGATAGGTAACGTTCATTTTAACTTTTTTAGTCAGTTTCAGTTTGCCTTCCTTTATCAGTCGGGCAACCAGCTCGGTGACATGGAGCACTTCCAGGTCGCCTTTCAGGTTGTATTTATCGTAGAGCACCCTTAAAGCGTTATAACCGTCGGCGCAGGCCGTCACCAGTGTTTTTACACCGGCTTTCTTAATCATAGCCATGTTCTTCTCGGCCTGCTTGAGGAAGTCGTCCTGATAGCCCATCTGGTAGGCCCGACCGCCGCAGCAGGTCTCGTTATCACCGGCGATACCGAAATCGACACCCGCTTTCTTCAGGACTTTCACGGCGGCTCTGGCGAGTTTCTGCGATTCTCTATCATAGCTGGTCAGGCAGCCGACGTGATAAAGGACTTTCACCTTCTCTTTAGTGGCGTCTTTAATATCCAGTCCGGCGGCCCAAGCCCCTCGCTTTACCCCGGCACCCGGCACCATGGTACCCTGCTTACGCAGGCTATTGATGACCTTATCGAGGGCGGGGCTGGTATGACCTTCTTTGACCGCCTTTATCCTGAACTCGTATATCGGCTCGATGACTTCCATGTCCAGTGCATATTTACAGGAGACATCGCAGGCACCGCACATCTGGCAGTTATAGACGATGTGCTTCAGCTTATCCGTATATTCCAGCCGACCTTCCAGCATAGCCACGCCGATATTCAGCCGGCCACCCCCGGAGTAGGCGTTAAAGTTATACCGGGATCTACTGGGGCATACATTTACGGGCTGGTCGCCCTTGACCTTTTCCAGGGGTATG
>CAYVPT010000344.1:0-2919 GCA_964453865.1 uncultured Dehalococcoidaceae bacterium | reverse complement strand
AATATTAGCCTAAACAATTTTGGGGTGAAGTTCACTCAAGATAACAAACCGCTAATTTCCCTCATATCATTTACCTGTTCCAGATGAAGAAGTGTGGTAATCAGCCTATCTACCCTTACTGAAGATAGACTCTTCCTGGAGTACATTGCGCAATCTTTAAACTTGGCTGTTAGCTCATCTATGCTTACACCCGTTTTTTTCTGATTCGCACTATCCAGGTCGAAAGAATGACTTTGCCCATCTTTTGTCCTGACTTCGATAATGGCGCGGCTGAAAGTTCCAAACGTCGGGTCGACCTTGAATCTTGTTTTTTCGGCTATCTTTAGTACCCTGGGGTCTTTCAGGCTCTCGGGCATAAAATCGTTAATGCTTACTCTCTGTTTAACGAGGGCAACAGCAACACAAAAAGAAATCGAGAATTTTGCGGCGATACTTGTGATCGGTTTCGTTGCCTCGAGGGGCAGGCAATGCTGGCCGCCGTCTTTGCTTCCGGTAAGTATCACTTCTTCTATATCGTCCGGCTTTACATTATGTTTTTTAACGATATTCAAAGCGGCCTGGATGAAATTGTGGGTTTGGCCACAGGACGGCCAGATTTTATATTCGATTTCAGCGCCTCTGAATTTCTTGCCCAGGTCCAGGGTTAGAGGTTCGGGATTGTACCTGTTGTTGAAATAGACTTTATAAAGCTGCTCGACCGCGTCTTTGCAGGCTGCAATTCCTTTACTAGCCATTAGTGCAGAAATAACTCCTGCTTCATTTGTAAAACCGTCTCTTATCGCTCTTACGTCTGAATCGGGAGCGCACACGGCATTATTGGCGCCGCCTGCTCTGTGCAATGCTAGACCGAGGGTATTCAGCATCTCCGCTTCGGAGAGTTTGAGCAGTTTGCCCGATGCCGCGGCGGCGCTGAAGACGCCGAAGACGCTGACGGGAAAGAACGGACTTTCTGCCATCATGTTGCCTTCAGGGCAACTTGCCAGCCTGATACTCAAATCATTACCTAGGGCGACTGCGGTGACAAAGTCTTTGCCGCTCACTCCGCCCATTCTTTCGGCAATCGCCATGGCCGCCGGGAAAGTCGAGGCGGTAGGATGATGTATCGGTTTCTCTCCGGCTATGCTGTCATCGAAATCCATGGCATGAGCGCAGGAACCGTTAATAAAAGCGGCCGTCCGGCAGGGAACTTTGCCGCCGAAGCCAAGTAGCGTGCTTTCTTCCCTGCCGCCCGCTTCCATTGCTAATTCATACAATGAAATACAGGCTTTTTCCAGAGTCGTCGCCGGAAGTATCACTCCCAGCGTATCGAGTATACTCCTTTTCGTGGCTTCCCTGACTTCATCGGAAAGGGCTTCATACCCTGTATCGACGATATTTCTGGCTAATTTTCGGGTGAAATTTATCTTATGCCTCCCTTGGGATTATCGGTAAAAGTATATGTGAAGGGGACTTCATTTCGTGATAAATTGTCTGCAAAGCTACTTTTATTTCAGCATCCTGTCCGATGCGGCCTCCGGTGTTAAGGTTGCGGTCCCACCTGGCAAAGTTGCTGCTGGAAATTTCAACTCTGATCCTGTGTCCGGCTTTAAATACTATACTGGTATATCTAAGGTCGATAGTGTACTCATAAATACTGTTCGGTTGAATAAGTTCAGGAGTGGAAACCGAGTTCCGGTAGCGAGCTCTGACGATGCCGTCAACAATATTATATACTTTTCCGTCAGGCCGGACATCCACCAGCTTGCCGGTGAAGTCGGTGTCCACTGCGGAAGACGCGGCGAACAGCTTGATTACAACCGGGCCCGTGACCTCGACGTCGGATTTCAGGACCGGCGTGGTATAGACCAGGACGTCCGTCCTGTCTTCAACGATTCCCTGGTCGTGGGCTTCAAACACGTGCTCTATCGCGCGGCCCATGCCCGCCTGGGTGGGCACCGGATTCCGGGGATCATAGAGATAGTTATCCGCCGCTTCCTCGCCCGGGGGTTCGGTGCTTAATACGCCATCCCCGGAACGTGTATTCGCCCGCCCTTGGCTGTGGAAGTAGTACGGGGTATATTTAGTGCGGGCCAGCGGCCACTCATTTTCATCTCTCCAGGCATTGTCTCCCATGACAAAGATACGCACGGGAGGTTCTGCCATGATGCCGTTTTGTTTGCCTTTAAGCCAGTAGTCGAACCAGCGGATATGCATTCCCGCAATATCGATGGCCGCGCCCGATGCGGATGCCCCGAAGTCGATCTCGCCGACGATTCCGGGGCCGCCCACGTGTACCCAGGGGCCTACCAGCAGTTTCTGGCTTTTCCGGGCAAGTTCCGAGGCTCCGTTTTCCGTTATCACGATGTAGTCTTTGATGACGGCGGAGGTAATGACGTGATGGTACCAGCCGCCGATGTGATAACACGGCACCGCTACTTCTTCCAGGGGGAGGGGGTTATGCAGCCTTTCCCAGAAAGTATCGTCTTCGATGTTGGTGATCCATTCCGAATATATCGAGCCCAGGCGTAGTTCCTGTGCGATTTTGTTGGTATCGATATCCAGGAACGGCAGCGTGCGGCAGGCTTCATTAAGGTGCTGGTCGACGTATGCCAGGCGCTTTTGCAGTTCTTTCCGTTTTTCCTGCGGCAGCTCGACTTTGTCCAGCTCCTTGGCAATCATGGAGTTCAGCCAGATAAGGCTTAGCTGCAGCATGAAAACCCCGCCTTCCCACATCGGCATGCCCCGCAGGGCATGCGAAGCCTGGGCCGGGCAGATCGCTTTCAGATGCGGTGGATGAGAGATTGCCGTCATCAGCTGATTGGCTCCCAAATAGGAAAGGCCGTACATCCCTACATTGCCGTCACACCACGGCTGGGCGGCCACCCATTCTACCGTGTCATATCCGTCATTAACATCGTTCACGAACTGGTGGTACTCTCC
>CAYVPT010000343.1:0-2947 GCA_964453865.1 uncultured Dehalococcoidaceae bacterium | reverse complement strand
TCTAAGTGAAAAATATGGATAGCGCAAGCGGAATTGCGGTACCAGCTGATATTAAAGTGATATGGTACCCGGTTATCCTCTGTTTTCCGGCTGTATTTGACTACATCTGGATTTCGGGTGGCCTGGAAATCCAGGAAGCCGGGCGGTGCTTTGAACAGCCACACCCTGATGATGCAACCCTCTGGCCATCGGACCACGTCGGTGTGTGGGCGGACTTGAGGTTGACATAAGGCGGCAGGCCTGGTTATATTAACGATATACAGCCGGTACATGACGGTTTTACCACGGTATCCCTTGCACGCCGCACTCTTTATTGCTACAATTACAGGCATGAGAGCTATACGTAGCTCTTTTTTCTGAACGGAGAGCAGTCATGCTAGATAATTATAACCCACAGGAAATAGAAAAGAAGTGGCAGGAGAAATGGGCCGCGGATAAGCTCTATGAGGTCCGCGATGATAATCCCCGGACCAAGTATTACGCCCTTACCATGTTCCCGTATACCAGCGGCGACCTTCACATCGGCCACTGGTATAATAACGTGCCCATCGATTCTCACGCCCGCTACATGCGGATGAAGGGTTTCAACGTGCTGCACCCCATGGGCTTCGATGCCTTCGGTTTGCCGGCTGAAAACGCCGCTATCGAGCGGGGTATCCACCCCTTTACCTGGACGATGCAGAGTATAGAGTATATGCGGCGGCAGCTTAAAAGTATCGGCACTGTCTACGACTGGAGTCGAGAGGTTATTACCTGCATGCCGGATTACTACAGGTGGACGCAGTGGTTTTTCCTCAAGCTCTACAAAGCCGGGCTGGCTTACAAGGCGAAGGCCCCCGTCAACTGGTGCCCCAGTTGCCAGACAGTGCTGGCCAACGAGCAGGTGGTCGGCGAGGGCGTCTGCGAACGCTGTGATACGCCCGTTACGAGGCGCGACCTGGAGCAGTGGTTCTTCCGCATCACGAAGTATGCCGATGAGTTGCTGAGCTTTGACGGCATCGACTGGCCGGAGCCTATTAAGATAATGCAGCGCAACTGGATAGGCAGGAGCCAGGGCACGGATATTTCCTTCGGCCTGGACCATCCCGGTGTCGACGAGAAGGAAATCCGCGTTTTTACCACCCGCCCCGATACCGTCTTCGGCGTGACCTTTATGGTTCTGGCGCCGGAGCACCCGCTGGTGGAAAAACTCACCGCTCCGGATAAGAAAGCCGAAGTTGAAGCCTATGTTCAAAAATCACGCCACCAGAGTGAAATCGAGCGGCTGTCCACGGAAAAAGAAAAGGACGGCGTTTTTATCGGGTCTTACTGCATTAACCGTCTTAACGGGACAAAAGTGCCCATCTGGATTGCTGATTACGTACTTGTAAGTTACGGCACCGGCGCGGTTATGGCTGTGCCCGCCCATGACGAGCGTGATTTCGCTTTCGCCCTTAAATACGGCCTGCCCATTATCCCCGTGATTGACCGCACCGATGGCGTCGCTAAAAGCTTTGCCTTCCCCGGTTCTATGCGTGAAGGGTTCGAGGAAGAACTAAAGAAGGCGGGCTTCAGCTATAGCGAGGCGGAAATCGGTGGGCAGTACGTAACGTTGAACGGCGAAGCACAGATTGAACGCTATATCGAGCTCATGAAAAAATACAAAAAACCAGGCGGCTGGAACGAAATGGTCGGGTCTGTCTGGCTGTTTTTCTTCGGGGACAGGGACGGCGTAGAAACGCTGACACTGGACTCCATGGAGTCGGAACGTAAGATACTGAAACGCTGTAAAGAGATAGAGCCGAGCGTCAGGGAAATACGTACGGTGATGGAAATGCTCAATACCCTTGAGTTTTACCGCGATATGCTTTTCCATGCGGACTACGGCACTATGATTCACTCCGGGAAATTCAGCGGTAATCGGGATGGCGTTAATGCCGTCTCTGAGTTTCTGGAGGAAAAGGGGTGGGGCAAGCGTACCGTCAGCTATAAAATCCGCGACTGGCTTATCTCCCGTCAGCGCTACTGGGGCGCTCCTATACCCATGATTCACTGTAAGAAATGCGGCATCGTGCCCGTCCCGGAGAAAGACCTGCCGGTATTGCTGCCGGAGGACGCCGAGTTCAAGCCCACCGGCGAATCCCCCCTGAAATACAATGAGGGGTTCGTCAATACCACCTGCCCGAAGTGTGGTAGTCCGGCCCAGCGGGAGACAGATACCATGGACACGTTTGTGTGCTCCTCGTGGTATTTCCTGCGCTATTGCAGTCCCCATGACGCCTCGGCAGCTTTTGATGCTGAAAAGGTGAAGCTCTGGTGCCCCGTGAATTTCTACACCGGCGGCGCGGAACATGCCGTAATGCACCTGCTTTACGTCCGTTTCTTCACCAAAGCAATCCGCGATATGGGACTGGTTGATTTCGGGGAGCCGTTTATGAAGCTTTATAACCAGGGAACACTTACTAAAAATGGTATGAAGATAAGCAAGTCCCGAGGCAATGTCATCAACCCTGATGAATATATCGCCAATCTCGGGGCGGATATCTTCCGCGTATATCTTATGTTCCTGGGGCCCTGGGACCAGGGTGGTGACTGGGACGATAGCGGTATCAGCGGTATCGGTCGCTGGCTGAATCGCGTCTGGAACCTGGCGACGGATGGGTATGTGTCTAAAGACACATCCGGTGATGATGACCTTGCCCGGTTGACCCACCAGACCATAAAGAAAGTAACGGAAGATATCGAAAGACTTCGTTTCAATGTAATGGTAGCGGCGCTCATGGAGTTTTCCAATTACCTGGGTAAGGTCAAAGAGTCCGGCAGCGTTTCGGCGGCGGTCCGGAACGACTCCGTAAAGACGCTGCTGTTGCTCCTGGCACCCGCGGCCCCGCATATTACTGAGGAACTATGGCAGCAAACAGGGCAGGGGTACAGCATTCACAGTCAGGACTGGCCGGAATGGGACAAA
>CAYVPT010000342.1:0-2959 GCA_964453865.1 uncultured Dehalococcoidaceae bacterium | reverse complement strand
GGTCGGCAAACTGCGCCACATATCCGACCGGTATAGCGACGAAGGGTGTCAGGGGAGCTAACTTTGAGAAAGGCTTAAATGCTCCCGCCGAGCGGGGTAAGAAATATCTCAGGAGATAATCAGCAGGGTCGTTGATGAGGGCATCGTAATCTTCCGGCGGCATGTATTCGCCCTCGATGAACTGGTGTGAAGGTGCATCGTCGGGCAGTCCGTGTCCGGGCCATTTCTGTACTTTATAATCAAGTATGTCCAGCACTTTGCCTGGAAATACCAGGCTGGGTGGTAGGAAGGAGTCCGCCTCAAAATCTTTCAGGAATTTCAGCCAGGCGCGTTTTAATTCGTCGTAATCGTACATGACATTCTTAAGGCTCGTGCCGGCATATACGGCGGGAAGATATTCCACCGGTATCATCACCGGCACGCGGTCCGGCTTCTCCAGCTTGATAGCTTTGGTAAACCGGGTGACGCGCTCTTTGTAGGCTTTTTCAGCTTCCGGGCTGTCGAACTTGATACCGGGTGAAAGCCAGCGTTTAAAGCGATCCTCGCGCTTTTCTTCCCATGCCATGTCTGCCCATTGCTTTTTCATAGCTACACCTCGAACCGTGAATATTACTCATTACCGGTATGAACAATAGTGTCCCGGGTCTTTGGGGTAAAGGACGGGATAGTAACCCGCGAAAACTGCCTATTTATAGACGCCGTATTCCTGGGCCGCCTCGATAATGGCGTGCAAACCGGCCGGGTCGCATTTATCTATACTGGAACCCAGTGACAGGATATAGCCGCCGCCTTTACCGCAGACCTCGATGAGCTTGCGGCAGTATTCCTTGATGAACTGGGGGCTTTGCGTATACAACTGTGCCGCGGTAACATTTCCGGCAATACAGGCGGAATCGCCCAAAATTTCCTTGGCTTTAAATATGTCCGTCTTTTCCATCGTCCAGATGGCTGAAGCCCGGGGCAGTTCGCTGATGATTTTCAGGCGGGCTTCGTTATAGCTGCCGTCGATGACCATCATGGGAACGCAGCCCTCGTTGATACAGCCGAGAAGGAGCTTGCGGAATGTAGGCCAGTAGAACTTCTCGAACTGCCTGACGGACATGAAACTGTCAGCGCCTTTGTGCATGGGGACGAAAACCACCGGGCTGCGTGCCATGTTGACCATGCCTACCGCCGACTCGAGGCTCTGATCGGCGATTAGTTCTAAAGTTTCCAGGAGTTTTTCCGGCTGCCGGTACATATCCAGGACGGAGCCACGTGTGCCGCGGAGCATATCAGCGACGGTGTCAAAGGGCGCCAGCATGATACCGCCCATCAGGGGCGGAAAGCCCATTTCCAGAGAAATCCGGGAGCATTCGGCATTAGCTTCCTGGAATTTTGCCTGCTCCTGGCTGGCTTCCCAGACGGCTTTGAACATTTTCTGGAAAGACGGGTCCAGGCACATCATCATGAGGCGCTCGGGAAGTCCCTGATAGGAGGAAAAGGAGGGGATATTGGCGAGGGGCTCGAAAGCGCCCCACGTTCGGGGGGTAAAGCGGCGCAGTCCGAAATCAAACTGGTCTTTCATAAAAAGGTCGTACTCGTCCGCCTGCATATAATCTTTTTCCACGAAATTCTGGATGGACGCCGTGTCCGGCAGACCGTGCCCGGGCCACTTATGTACTTTATGGTCGAGGATTTCATAGACCTTACCGGAGAAGAACATGGGGGTATCATTAGTATCCTGGTCGTAGTCCTGGAGCCATTTTATAAAGGCGGGTTTAATCTTGGCAGGGTCATAAAGGACGTCTTTCAGAGTGTACCCGGCGTTATAAGCGACCATAGAACCGCCGGTGATGTGAACCGGAACGCGGTCCGGTATCTCCATCTTGATGGCTTTGAGCATCCGGGTGCCACGGGCCTGATACTGTTTTTTCGCCTCCGGACTGTTGAATTTTACGTCATCGACGGAGAGCCACCGCTTGAAGCGTTCCTCGCGCTTCTCCTGCCAGGTCATCTCCGACCATTGTTTTTCCATATCAATCCTTTCAGAGACAACTAGTCTTGCGGGCGGCTTTTTTGAAAAGGCTCAGAACGGGCACGCTGACTATTAATCGGCTAATATTTCAAGCTTACTGATAAACGCCGTATTCTTTAGCGGCCTCCATCATGGCACGGAGGTTTTCCGGAGGGCCATCATCGATACTGGCGCCGCCGGCGAGGACATAACCGCCGCCCTTGCCGCAGGCCTCGATGAGATTACGGCAATATTGCTTGACCTGTTGCAGCGTACCTGTCATTAATAACGAGGTGGGCACGTTGCCGAGAATACAGCATGTGTCACCGATTTTTTCTTTAGCCTTGAGCATATCCGTCTGGTCGAAATACCAGGCTACAGTACCTTTAGGAAAGTCGCCGATAATATCAAGTCGCGTATTATAGCTGCCTTCGGCGAAAAGCACCGGTATGATACCCTCGTTGACCAGCGCCATGATTACCTTTCTAAGGGTGGGCCAGTAAAAGGTCTCGTATTGTTTCGCCGACATAAAGCCGTCGGCGCCTTTATGCAGGGGCATCATTACCACGGGCGCTCCACCGGGAGTTACCGCCGAAACAGCCGAAGCGATAGTTAAAGGCAGGATTCTTTCCATAGCGGCATGAAGTTTGTCCGGCCTCTGGAACATGTCCATCATGATGCCTTGAGTACCGCGCAGGGTATCGCCGAGGGTATCGAAAGGGGCTTTGGCGAGCCCGGTCATAATGCCGGGGAATCCTGCCACGGTTGCTGCAAGCGCGACCTCACCGACAGCGGATATCCAGCGCAGACTTTCCTGTCCGGCCTCGAGCATTGCCTTGAATCCAGCCTGCACATCCGGCATGCCGAATGGCACGAAGTTCTGGATGGCTATCTCTTCGAAGCTGGTCCAGGGGGGAAGGGTATTGAAAGCCTTAAAAGCGCCGAAGACCCGCGGCATATAGG
>CAYVPT010000341.1:0-2963 GCA_964453865.1 uncultured Dehalococcoidaceae bacterium | reverse complement strand
GATGATGAATCTCTTTGATATAACCACCCCGGGCTAATTGGGCCAGCTTTAGAGCGTCAATTGAATCATCCTTTTGCCCGGAAGAGCTTATCCAGTAATTTTTCCTCGCATCGGTAATAACAAGCTTCTCTCTAAAGCTAACGCATATTTCCAGTGCCCAGGCAGCCAGGGTACCCTCCTCCATATAGACAGTCCGCGGTGGTGGCACTTTTTTCACAAATTCCATGAAGCCATTAACGCTGGTGGCAATACTCTCGGCTTTGACTAATCGCCCGGCTTCATTGACCACGGCAAAATCCAGGGTGCTGATGTGACAGTCCATTCCAATATAATGCATTCGGGTATCCCCCTTTCTTAAGATGTTATTATCTTAGTTTAGGGATACCCATGGTTTCATTTTCTCAATTAAACGTCAACAAGTAACTCTTCCGGTTCTGTTTTTATGCCACACTTTCCGTCAAAAAGTGCAATTGCTGTGAGGTGAGTTATCTATATCTATGACCAGCAGAGTAAAGATTACTTATCTCGGTAGGGTAGCACCATTACTCTACTCCCAGTTGCAATCAACATAACCTTCGTGCCGGGGGTAGCTTGGATGTCACCAACCAGCTGGCTGACTTCTTCATCTGAGGGCATAGGCAAATCCTCGGGCATCTGACCGAGATAGTAAAGCGTGCGAACCTTGTAACCAAGCTTTTCCTCAATTTGGGAAACCAGGCCAGCTGCTTGGTTGCCGACGAGCATAGTGATGGTTTTTCGTACCGCCCCTGCCTCTGCCCCAAGGTGTTGGTCCTGCCTTAAAATTCGCCAGTGACACACCAATACCGGGACCGCCACAACCAGGGTCTGCAGACTCCATTTGGACTGGCGAAGGACGTCTATCCCGAATGTCCCTTGAAGCACACCGTTTAGTAGCTGATACACGATGTTTACCAGGTCCGCCGCCAGTGTTATCACGGCTGCCCCGAGAACTGCATACAGGAAGATACGCCGTGATCTTGCTCTCCGCTCTGCTATTCCCTCCGCCGTCACTACCTGAAGCACTCTATTCCAGTAATATAGCCAGATTGGTGTGGCTACCACCAACAGCGCCAGACAGACACCAAGCTGGTCACGCCACCAGCCTGACTTAACCAGTACCAATTCGCTAGCTGCATGAATCGGTACTTCCAGCAGGATTCCAAGTAGTATAATCAGACCCCCGATTAAGGTGCCAAGACCGAGAAACGACATGAGATAGGAATGAACGCGGCGCGCTGAAACCTGCTCCTGCGCCTGGATTGCCTCTTCCTGCGTCACACGCTGGTGATAAACCCATACGGCAATGGCAACCAGCATCACGGGCACTGTCCACCCTAAGAATTGGAAGTAGGTGTTAGCGGGGGTACTCAGAGTGCCAAAAGCGAATCTGAAGACCTTGAAAAGAGTTGTGGTTAGAGCCACCAGTCCGGCGATTGACCCACCGAGTATGGTAAGGAGATACAGATATACCTGCCGGAGGGTAGAGGCAAAATCTCCCCTTGCCATACGAAACCAGTGGAAGGCCCAGGCAGATCCGCCGAGCAATATCCAGCTTATATTGCTTTGGACGCTGCTATTCCAGAACTTGCCGGGAATTATCGTCGTTCCCCATACAGGTAGATTCAAGACAGTAGCATTGACCAATTGCACCAGGCCAAAAGATAGCGATACTAAACCCCAGCCTGAAAGGATGTAAACGTACCAGCGTCTTAATGTCTCTGCATCAGGCGAGGGATGCCCCTCTTTCTCGGTCACTCGCCAGTGGTAGTACCATATGACACCGGTTATTATAAGATTAGCCAGCCCCCCGGACGGGAATTGACTAAGTGAAGCCCCGGCCATCAGCCATTTTAAGAAGCCAACAGCGGCGAAAAGTCCCACCAGCGCCGATGCTGCCAAAATTATGTTCATAATCAGCTTTCGTATAGCTGACCCTATCTCGCTGGCGACACCGGAGGTAGCTCGGTGGATGGCTCTCCAGAACAGGTACCATAGCACGCCACCGATGACCAGCATCGCCAGACCAAGGCTGAGCATTTCCCTGTCAAAACTCTGGGCTCCAATCTGTACCGAGGCCGGGTGTTCGGTGATTACACCGAAGCAAACACGCAGCAGGATGCTGACACCAGAAGCGAATATACCAAGGGTGATAAGGTATACCAAGTAGAAATACACTCGCTTAGCTGTGCTCATCCTTTCACCTCCGCAGCCGGTATATTAGAAAAACCACCATATGTAGGTAGGCGAGGTAATTCTCCAAGTAGTACCCTCTTTCTCGAGGAGGAATGTAATATGCTGAGTAGACACGGGATCATCGAAAGGACCGTCGGGTCTGAAGATATCGACCGTAAGATTTACCGTAGCTTCGTTGCCTTTTACCGACGATTCTCCCAGTGTAATTTTGTATCCGGGTCTATCTCTGGAACTAACACCGGGTCGTCGCCAATTTTCGTAGACAAGGTCTTGTTTGGTTGATGGGGATAGATAATCATATGCCTTCAGATAATCATCATCCTCAAGAGCCAGAATATATCTCTGTACTATCCCCTCGGGCGTATCTTCGGGCAACAGGGGAGCGCTTTCTCGCCCGGGCATAGTCAAGACCAGCACCACGGCAACTATGACCAAAACCCCAATAGCAGCTCCGAAAACAAGTAGCCAGCGACTAGATGACTTCACCTAATTTCATATCCTCATATTTATAGCCACATTCTTTATCGCATCCTTAAAGGCTACTTTCTGGCCTTTCTTTGAGGAAATATTATACCGATGTCTCTTCTCTGTCAAGTAGGCCTTCTTCCTGGGTACAGGCCCTGGTGCAAACGATATTTAGCATCATTCGCAATATCTAGTCGGAACTAGTCTATCAAATCTGGGGGTAACAATCAGCCAAAAGGTGTAATTAGGTAACATTTCATTTTTTCGTGCAGAGTATGTTAAAC
>CAYVPT010000340.1:0-2963 GCA_964453865.1 uncultured Dehalococcoidaceae bacterium | reverse complement strand
TTACCGGGCGTCATGTCGCTTCAATGAACAATCGCGGTGTAGTTGCCATTACCCGCAACGACCGCGTGGTACGTCCTGACGACCTGAAACGCGTTCTTGCCTCTGCCCAGAGTGTGAAAACCGCCTCCGACCGAAGGCTGCTTCATGTCATCCCCCGCAACTATACCGTCGATGGCCAGCCGGGTGTCAAGAATCCCGTCGGTATGCACGGATTTCGCCTTGACGTGGAAACACACGTCATTACCGCTGCCGTAACCTCCGTTCAGAATCTCGTAAAGTGCATCCGGAGCATCGGGATAGATATTGAGGACCTGGTACTGGAACCGCTGGCCAGCAGCGAGGCAATCCTTTCCGAGGATGAAAAGCAGGTTGGCGTAATCATGGCGGATATCGGCGGCGGCACCACCGATGTTGCCGTCTTCCGGGAGGGCAGCATCTGGCACACCTCTATCCTGCCGGTAGCCGGCTACCAGCTTACCCGCGATATCGCCATCGGTCTGGGGCTGCCGTTTGAAATTGCCGAGGAGATGAAAAAGAAGTACGGGAGCGTCATGCCCGTTTATGACAGCAAGACGGATACCGCACCGGCGATATCCCAGGATGGGCACGGCATTTCCTACCAGGACCTCTGCGATATCATCAGGGCCAGAGTCGAAGAAATCCTGAAACTTATTCTGCTGGAAATGCCGAATTCGGACTACGATACCCTGGTACCGTCGGGGCTGGTACTTACCGGCGGTAGTTCCAACCTGGCCGGCATGGCTTCCCTGGGAAGCGAAATCCTCAGGATTCCGGTAAGAGTTGGTGTTCCCAGCGATGTCCACGGCATCGCCGATGTACTCCGGGACCCGGCCTATGCCACCAGTGTCGGTCTGCTTCTCTGGGGCAGTAAATATAAAGGCAAAAAGCAGTGGAAGACGGGATTATTCGGCAATGCCTTGAACCGGCTAGCCTTTCAGCTTAAAAAACTATTCGTCAGATAACAAATATTATATAAGTACATTACTCTTAAGCATCAGTGAAAGGAGGAGGACATGGCAAGAACAAGTTTTGTAGCTAGTCCAGCTAAAATCAAGGTCATCGGTCTGGGTGGTGGCGGCAGCAATGCCGTAACGCGCATGGTAAGAGAAAACATTCAGGGTGTTGAATTCATTGCGATGAATACCGACGCTCAAGCCCTGGCCATTTGTGAAGCCCCGGTATGTGTCCAGCTTGGCCCCAAACTCACCAAGGGTCTGGGTGCCGGCGGCGACCATGTAATCGGGGCGAAAGCTGCCGAGGAAAACCGCGACGAACTGAAGGAAATCATTGCCGGGGCTGATATGGTATTTATCACTGCGGGTATGGGCGGCGGTACCGGCACCGGCGCTATTCCGATTATATCGGAGATAGCCAAACAAAGCGGGGCTCTTACCATCGCCGTGGTTACCAAGCCATTTGTTTTCGAGGGCGCTCATCGCATGGATACGGCGGAAGAGGGGATCAACGGTCTCGTGGACAAGGTCGATACCCTGATAATTATCCCCAATGACCGACTGCTGACTCTCTGCGACCACAAGACCGGTGTGGACAGTGCCTTTAAGCTGGCTGATGACGTACTCAGACACGGCGTGCAGGCTATCGCCGAGGTCATCGTCACCCCGGGTATGATAAACCTCGACTTTGCCGATGTTAAGTCAATCATGAAAGATGCCGGTCCCGCCTGGATGTCCATCGGTAAGGGCACCGGACAGAACCGGTCCGTCGATGCCGCTAAAGAAGCGCTGGCCAGTCCGCTGCTGGACGTTTCCATTGAAGGGTCCAAGGCGGTCCTTTTCAATGTCGTTGGCGGCAACAACCTCTCGCTGTTTGAAGTCAATCAGGCCGCTGATGTCATCAAGGCTGCCGTTGACCCCGATGCCAATATCATCTTCGGTGTCGCCAATAACCCATCCATGGAGAACGAGGTTAGAATTACCCTGATAACCACCGGATTCCTCGCCAAGCTGGGTATGGGCAAAGCCAACGTGGAAGAAGAAGAGCTGAACAAGATATTGAAGAACATGAAGACCGAGGACGAACTTGATATGCCTTCATTCTTACGTAGACCCCTGTTCAGCCATCGCAAGTTTTCCAACACGGTGCACGAAACGCCCGTCGAACGGGAAAGACAGCGTCACTTTCAGTAAAGAGTGAGGTAATAAAGGACTAGCTTTAGTAAATAGGCATTATATTAGATTTTCATATAAAGGCTGCGGGATTCAGACTCCGCAGTCTTTATATTTATCGAATGATTTGATATATATGCTATTTGCATCTACTCATTTTTTATACTCACCCCCTTTATCCCCCTCTCGAACAGGTTTATTACTCATGCTCGTGATATATTTTGTTCAAGAGGGGGAAGAAATAAAAAGAGGGGTTTCAGCCCTCTTAAACGCCCCTGGATTATATAATGGGACATAGAATCTGAGAGTAGGCTTCGCCCCCCTCTCGCTGCGCACTCCCGTTTTTGGGTGGGGTGGTAAAAAGACCTGCGGGATATGCAGCTAATGATGCGAGGGCGGCTCGGGGTGGGAATAGATATCAAAGAAGGGGTAGAGGATAGCGCCTGACACTAAATGTAAATAAAAACTTTTATGTTCTCCTGTTTGACAAATTCCGTACTATCTGGTTATCCTAATATCTGGCGATTCTTGAGTGATTCAAGCCTTTTTATTCATGGTTGTTACTCTATATGCGAGTTATCACGGGTAAGGCGAAAGGTCACCGTCTGAAGTTTCCCAAGGGAACCAGGACACGTCCGGCCACAGACCTGGTACGCGGCGCCATTTTTTCTATATTGGACAATATTGCCGACGACTGGTCACAGGTACTGGACCTGTTTTCCGGCAGCGGTGCCCTGGGTATCGAAGCTCTCAGCCGGGGGGCCGGCTGGGTGGACTTTGTTGAAAGCGAACCAAGGTGTTGTGGTATAATTAAGG
>CAYVPT010000339.1:0-2980 GCA_964453865.1 uncultured Dehalococcoidaceae bacterium | reverse complement strand
TTTGTTAACCGCCGCCCTGATTCCCTCCAGAACCGTCACCACTTCAGGAGTGGCGACTTCATCTTTCTTCCTATCCTTATCTTTCCAGATAACCTGCACGTCGCCGGTCTTTTTATCGGTTTTAAGCTCGTATTTAGAATGGGCGGGGTAAGTATAATCTCCCAAGAGGTTTCTCTGGCTATCCGCACTCGGGCCGATGACGGCAATAGAGCGGATATTCTTTTTCAGCGGCAGGCGGTTACCGTCGTTTTTCAAGAGGACGATGGATTTACGGGCGGCTTCCAGCGCAAGTTCCCGGTCCTCCGGAGTATCGATTATCTTGATGGCGGCTTCCGGATTGACGTAAGTGTTTTCGAAGAGTCCAAGCCTGAATTTTAGAGTCAATATCCGGACTACCGCCCGGTCGACCAGTGCTAAAGGCACCGACCCATTTCTCACCGCTTTTAACAGCGGCTCGCCGTAGCAGTTGGTACCGGGCAATTCAATGTCTATTCCCGCCTGGAGAGATAGTCCGGCGGCATCGCTTTTGTTTGCTGCTATCCTGTGGGTTGTCTCCAGCTGGGCGATAGAAAAATAATCGGAAACGACCACGCCGTCGAATCCCCATTCGTTACGTAAAATATTCGTCAGCAGTTCCTCGGAAGCACCGCAGGGAATGCCGTCGATTTCATGGTAGGCATTCATTACGGAAAGTACCCCACCTTCCTTGACAGCCTTCTCGAAAGGGTAGAGGTAGACTTCCCTGAACAGGCGTGGAGGAATGTGTGAGGGAGCGCAATTCAACCCACCCTCCGGCAAACCATGCCCGGCAAAGTGTTTTAAGGATGCTACGATTCCCTGCTTGATATCGTCGCACTGCAAGTTCTTGACATAGGCTACCCCCATCCGGGCTACCAGGTAGGGGTCTTCTCCGAAGGTCTCCTCCACCCTTCCCCAGCGGGGGTCGCGGGCTACGTCAAGCACCGGCGCTAGTCCCTGATGCATACCGGTAGCTCTCATCTGCCCCCGAATGGTTGCCATAATCCTGCCGATCAGCTCCGGCTCCCAGGTGCTCGCCAGCCCGATGTTCTGTGGAAAGATGGTGGCTCCTTTAGCTCTGAAACCGTTGAGGCATTCCTCGTGGATGATAGCGGGTATTCCCAGTCGGGTATTCTCCCGCAGGTAGTCTTGGATATCGTTCAACAGAGTGGCAAGTTCCCCCGGAGGCAGGTTGGAAGTCATGGCGGGGGCGCTGATATGCCCGATGCCGTTTTTTAATATTTTTGCAGCTTTACCTGGAGCGAACTTCCCGTTTTCCAGCAGCGGCGGGGCGAAGATGCTGCCAAGCTGCGCTATCTTTTCTTCGAGAGTCATCCTGGAAAGGAGGTCCTGAACCCTGCCCTTGATACTTTTGGTTTTATCCTGATAAATATCCACTGTTTTCCTTTTATTCCTTTCGACGGCTTTCGCGTACTTCCCGGATAAATTGCTCATTCAGTCCCAACGTCTCATATATTACCTTGTACGCGCCAACAGCATCGTGCGCCGCCTGCGCCTGCTTTAGCGCTTTATCGTCGATTTTCGCCGCGAGAGAGTCGATAAATTCCCACTTGTAAATGCTACGCTTGACGGCTTCAACCTGGTACTCGGTAAACGGGAAAAGGTCGAAACCGAAGCGTTATACGGTCTGGCCGTATCCGTAACGTCGTAGCGCTAGCGCCAGTTCCAGTGTTTGCATAAAGAACGAAGCTCCCACCATATTGTCGTCGTCAAAGCTTCCCCAGCCGGAATTACCATGCTGGTGTCCAAGAAGACCTTCACCGGCAAGCAGCGATGCGTATTCCGCTAAAGGTTCACCATTCATAATCAGGTGTTGCCAGTCCATGTTTACTTTGAGGTTGGCGGTGTCCACGCCCTTTGCTTTTACTTTATTGATGACGAACATGGTCATGCCTATGTCCCGCATCAGTATCCGCATGGCTGGTTCCGAGTTCTTGTGCTCCAGGAGCATTACCACACCGCGTTCGTTCGCCCAAGCTACAGCCTCTGCTACGGCATCTATAAAATAGTCCCATACCTCCACGTAGGGAATCTGGAAGGAATAGTTATAGCCCTCACCACCCGGCCAGATAATGAATTTAGAGCCTGTAGCAGCGGCAAGGTCGATGCCTTTCTTGGTCGTCGCGACAGCTTCCTTACGCAGTTTTTCGTCCGGATTGATAAACGAACCGAGAGCATACTTCGGGTCACTAAAAAGTCCCAGAGCGATGCAATACAGGTCGGCTAGTCCAAGAGCTTCTTTAACCTTATCAATATTGTCTTCATTAACCTCACCCGGGTAATGAAATTCGTAGCCGTCGACCAACTCACCAAGCCCATCGACTACCCGCCGCACTTTGGCGGGCATATCCTCTCTGCTTGCTGCCGGGTGGTATCCCGACGGCATGAAACGTGTTGCGTTTGCCCCGAAAGACCAGATACCAACGCTATTTTTTACCCTGTTCATATAATTATCCTTCCTTTCTCACCAAGAGCTATTTGCGATAATGCGGCCATTATACACCCTGGCTATGAGTCTGGTGTGATAGCGGTAAGTTAAGAATACTATATAACATTATCATTTCTCTACATCCCGCGAAAGTCCAGATTGTTAGCCCGGTAACAGAGAATTATAAAGTGAAATATTTACATCATTGGCAAAAGTATTCACACTATTAGTATTTAAAGAGCCAATAAGGGCAATAAGTGACTGAAAGTCTGTTTTTAAATGCCGTTATTTCCCCGTGGAGGATGAAAATTATATCACACAGGATACTTTTATTTCGGAAATGTAAAATACACAGCTATAATAACGACTTTTTACGGTAGAGAGGTCATTTGCGAGCCATATACATAACTCTTCGTTGGAAATTTACGGAAAAAGATTGGTGGAGCCGGGGGGACAATAGGCAGAACTTTTTCTATCTCATTCGCGTTGAACATCTAAACTATAATGAGCTTC
>CAYVPT010000338.1:0-2980 GCA_964453865.1 uncultured Dehalococcoidaceae bacterium | reverse complement strand
CGGAAAACACCAAGGTAGTCGCCATCGGCGGCGACGGCGCCACCAGCGATATCGGCCTGCAGGCAATTTCCGGAGCCCTGGAGAGAGGACATGATTTCACCTATATCTGCTTCGATAACGAAGCTTATATGAATACTGGTATCCAGCGTTCTTCCGCAACTCCCTTCGGTGCGGCGACAACGACGTCTCCGGCTGGTAAAAAGAGCATCGGGCAGTTCACCTGGAAGAAGAACATGCCGGAGATAGCGGCGGCTCATAATATTCCGTACGTAGCCACGGCCACCCACGGCTATCCCTTCGACCTCATGGAGAAGGTCCGCAAAGCCGTCGATACCCCCGGGCCGGCCTACGTTCACGTGCTTTCCGTCTGCCCCACCGGCTGGCGCAGCCCCACCGATACCATCAACCGCCAGGCACGCCTGGCCGTGCAGACAGGGGTGTTCCCGCTGTATGAGGTGGAGAACGGTGTCTATAAAATGAGCCTTAACCTGCCCAGGCTAAGGCCGATTAAAGACTACCTGAAAGGGCAGGGCAGGTTCCGCCACTTAAGTGATGACCTTATTGAGCAGATACAGAAGAGAGTAAAACTGGAATATAATAAGTTACTGGAGAAAGCGAAGCATGGCAGTAAAACAACTAAAAGAAAAAGTCGGACGCGTACTAAATAAGTACCAGAATGACAAGTCGGCGCTAATCGATGTCCTGCACGATACCCAGTCGGAGATAGGCTATCTCCCCCGGGAGGCCCTGGACGAGGTCAGTGCCGGTCTGGACGTTCCGTTAAGCCGGGTCTATAGCGTCGTCACCTTTTTCAAGGCTTTCAGTCTTGAGCCCAGGGGCCGCCACCTTATCAACGTCTGTATGGGGACGGCCTGCCATGTCCGCGGCGCGGACAAAGTGCTGAAGCAGATGGAAAAGGAACTGAAGATAAAGACGGGCGGCAATACGCCCGACCTGAAATTTACCCTGGAGACGGTCAACTGCGTGGGCGCCTGCGCCCTGGGCCCGATGGTTATCATCGGTGAAGACTATCATGGCGAAATGACGCCCGAGAAGGTCGCTTCTGTACTCAAGGAGTATAACTAACTAGTGGAGGGGATTACCTGTGGCAAAGTTAAAAACCGTGGGTGAACTGGATGCCCATAGGAAATCGATAACTTCAAAAAGAGACCAGAATAAGGTCGTTATTACAGTCTGTAACGGAACAGGGTGTCACGCCCACGGATGTGAAGCCGTTACAAATGCATTTATCGAGGAAGTTAAAAAACAGAAGCTGGAAAGCAAGATAGATGTCAGGGCTACCGGTTGTCACGGATTCTGTGAGCGCGGTCCTCTGGTAGTCATCAAGCCGAAAGACATCTTTTATCAGCGGGTCAGGGTTAAAGACGTAGCGGAGATAGTGTCCGAGACTATTGGTAAAAACAACGTTATTGAGAGGCTTCTCTACACCGACCGCAACACCAATAAAAAGGTGATCTATGAGCATGAAGTTCCTTTCTATAAACTGCAGAAACGTATTATCTTCGGTAATAACGGTCTAATCTCTCCCACCTCTATCGATGATTATATCGCCGTTGGCGGCTATATGGCTCTGGCGAAAGCTCTGAAAATGAAACCGGAAGCGATTATTGAGGAAGTGAAGAAGTCCGGTTTGAGAGGGCGTGGTGGTGGTGGTTTCCCGGCAGGCAGTAAGTGGGAGAGTACGCGTAGCGCTAAGGGCAAGGTCAAATACGTTATCTGCAACGCCGATGAGGGCGACCCCGGCGCTTTCATGGACCGGAGCCTCGTGGAAGGCAACCCGCACAGCGTCCTCGAGGGGATGATTATCGGTGCCTATGCCATCGGCAGTCATGAAGGCTATATCTATATCCGTAACGAGTACCCGCTGGCCGTGAGGAATATGACCATCGCCCTGGAGCAGGCGGAAGCCGCGGGGCTGCTGGGTAAAAATATCCTGGGCTCGGGTTTCAACTTTACGGTTAAAATCAAGAGAGGCGGCGGCGCTTTCGTCTGCGGAGAATCGACAGCCCTGATGGCTTCTCTGGAAGGTAAGGTTGGGGAACCGCGTGCCAAGTACATTCATACCTCGGAACAGGGACTATGGGGCAAACCGAGTAATCTCAACAACGTGGAGACCTGGGCTAATGTGCCCCTGATTATTAACAAGGGCGCCGACTGGTATTCGAAGATAGGCACGAAGAACAGCAAGGGCACCAAGATATTTGCGCTGGTGGGTAATATCATCAATACCGGCCTGGTGGAAGTGCCCATGGGCACCACGCTGAGAGAAATCGTTTTCGATATCGGCGGCGGTATCCCCAAGGGACGAAAATTCAAGGCCGTCCAGACCGGGGGGCCGTCCGGCGGGATGATTCCGGAAAGCTTGCTCGACCTGCCGGTTGATTTCGATGAACTGACCAAGGCAGGCTCCATGATGGGTTCCGGCGGTATGATTGTCATGGACGATAAGACCTGCATGGTGGACATGGCGCGTTACTATACCACCTTCCTGGAAGGGGAGTCCTGCGGTAAATGCCTGCCCTGCCGGGAAGGATTGCGGCAGATGAAGTACATCCTGGACGGCATTACCGAAGGCCGCGGTAAAATGGGAGATATCAGGCTGCTGGAAGAGCTATCCGCCACACTGGTGGATGCCGCACTCTGCCAGCTCGGCTCATCCGCGCCCAATCCTGTTATCAGCTCTATCCGGCATTTCAGGAAAGAATACGAAGCCCATATTAAAGATAAAAAATGCCCCGCCGGCGTTTGCAAGCTATAGGCGGTAAAAGTAAATGAAGGATAAAACGAGATGGTAAAATTAACGGTTAACGGACGACAGATTACTGCAGAAGAGGGCACGACGATACTGCACGCCGCCCGGGCGCATAACATTTATATCCCTACATTGTGTGAGAATGAGGAGGTCGCTCCTTATGGTGCCTGCCGTCTCTGCCTGGTTGAGATAACTACCGCTAAAGGT
>CAYVPT010000337.1:1373-2991 GCA_964453865.1 uncultured Dehalococcoidaceae bacterium | reverse complement strand
GGAGTACGGGCACTCAACGATGTAAGTGTCGACATCAAGGACAGTGAAATCCAGGCTATTATCGGGCCTAATGGCGCCGGAAAGACCTGTCTGCTGAACTGCATCAATGGATTTTATAAACCGCAGTCTGGCGAGATCTCATTCGACGGCAGGAAAATCACCCGTATCCGGCCCGACAAAGCCGCCCGGATGGGCCTGGCTCGGACCTTTCAGAACATCGAGCTTTACACTGGCTTGAGCGCCCTGGACAATATCATGGCGGCCCGGCACGTACTCATGAAGCAGAACGTCCTCAGCAGCGCCGTATACTTCGGGTGGGCGCATAAAGAAGAAATCACCCACCGCAAGACCGTGGAAGACATCATCGATTTCCTGGAAATAGAGTCGATGCGCAAGAAAACGGTAGGCATGCTCCCCTACGGCATGCGTAAACGCGTCGAGCTGGGACGAGCCCTGGCTTTAGAGCCCAGGGTACTCCTCCTCGACGAGCCCATGGCGGGCATGAACCTGGAGGAAAAGGAAGACATCGCTCGCTTCATCATAGATATCTTCGAAGGGCAGGGGGTCACCTACCCGGATACCCCGGTGCTGCGGGACGGCGTCAGCTGCATTATCCTCGTCGAGCATGACATGGGAGTAGTCATGGACATCGCGGACCGGATAGTGGTGCTTGACTTCGGCAGGAAAATCGCCGAGGGCACCCCGGAAGAAATTAAGAACAACCCTGAGGTTATTGCCGCCTATCTTGGTGAAGAGAAGCGGTAACTGCTGCCCAACCTACTCCCACTTTCTCTCGTCAACGATGCCCGGCTGCTTTTCGCCGATGTTGCCGGCATCAACGAACTCAATCCTGTCTATCTTGATGCGGCAAATGTCCTGGAACTTCTGATTTATGTCAGCCGAAAGCCTGGCTTTATCGGCGCTGACGTCTTTCAGCTCTATTTTTAAAGTCATCTCGTCGCGGTGCTGGCGGCGCCCCACCACCAGCTTATACTTAGACACCTGATTGAATCCCATTATCGCCTGCTCGGCCTGCCTGGCGACGACGAACATACCCCTGACTTTTACGGCGTCCCCTGCCCTGCCGACGATGCCGGTAATCCTAGGAGCGGTGCGCCCGCAGGGACATTTTTCTATAATATACGAAGATAAATCCCCCGTTCCAAAGCGGATAAGCCCCCAGTCCTCATTCTGCAACTGTGTGGTGACTATTTCTCCGACCTCGCCGGGGCCAAGCTGCTTCCCCGTCTCCGGGTCGACTATCTCGGTAACGTACTCGTCCATGAGGTGCATGCCGTTCTTCTGATGGCACTCGTAAGCGATGGCCCCTCCCGGCTCGGTGACGGCGTAAGCCTGATAGGTATCTATGGCGTAGTCCCCTTCGAAGGTCTTGCGGAGAGAAGGCGGGAGCATCTCGCCGGTAAACCAGGCACGTTGCAGGTACAAGTCATGCTTTATGTCAAGTCCAGTTTCCTCCGCCCTTTTAATGACGGTCATCAGAAAGCTGGGCGTTCCAACGAACCCGGTTACCTTAAGGTCTTTCATCACCTGTATCTGGAGGTCAGTATTGCCGGTGCCGGCCACCACCACCGTCGCCCCGCAGTCGCGTATGGCCTCG
>CAYVPT010000337.1:0-1363 GCA_964453865.1 uncultured Dehalococcoidaceae bacterium | reverse complement strand
GAACAGAATGCCCGCCGGTGACATGTGGTAGGTAAAGGTGTTGATGACCACATCGCCCTTCCGGAACCCGGCCGCCCAGAACGACTTGGCGAACCACTTAATTCTGGTGGGCTGAATCTCGTAAATCGGACCGGGAGAGACAAAGACCCGTTCTACGTCTTCGCGGGGAATACCCAAAATACCGCCGTAAGGAAGGCCGCCTTTCTGCATTTCCAGGAGGTCGGTCTTGCGGATAATCGGCAGCTTTTCCAGGTCTTTCACCGTGCGGATATCTCCGGGCCAGACGCCGACTTGATCGAAGAACTTTTTCACGGCGGGTGCGTGCCGATATGCATGGGCTACCGTCCTGGCCAGATTCCGATTAAGATAATCCTCCCGCTCCGACTTCGACATCGTTTCAAGTTCGTCGAAGAACTCGTCCTTCCGGGACTTTACAGCCATCTCTTTCTCCTCTTGTAGTGCTTCACCTCACGATAGCTTTTCTTCGTTCCCAGGGCGGAAAGACCCATGTAGAACTCTTTAACATCCTCATTATTTTTCAGGAAATCGGAACTGCCGTCAAGGACGACCCGCCCGTTTTCCATGACGTACCCGTAATGCGCGATGCTGAGGGCGATACGCACGTTCTGCTCGACGAGCAGGACCGAAGTTTTCTGTTCGGTATTGAACCTTTTTATGATATCATATATCTCTTCAACGAGCAGGGGCGCCAGTCCCAGCGACGGCTCGTCCAGCATCATCAACCTGGGAGTGGCCATCATCGCCCGGCCGATAACGAGCATCTGCTGCTCGCCGCCGGAAAGGTAACCGGCCGTGTTCCGCCGCAGCGCCTTCAGACGCGGGAAGTAATCGTAGACCATCTCCAGGTCCTGCTTGACGGCGTGGCGGTCGTGGCGGTTATGCGCGCCGACCATCAGGTTTTCCTCGGTATTGAGGTGCTCGAAGACATGGCGGCCTTCCAGCGCCTGGATAATACCCAACTTGCCAATCTCTTCGGCGTTTCTCCTGTCTATTCTCTCGCCGTTCCACTCGATACTGCCGTCGGTTACCTCCCCTTCCTCGACATGGAGCAATCCCGATATCGCCTTGAGGGTGGTGCTCTTACCGGCCCCATTGGCCCCGAGGAGAGCGATGATAGCTCCATCCTCTACAGCCATGGAAACACCGTGCAATACCCTGATGACATTGAGATAGGTAACCTCAATGTTGTTCAGTTTCAGCATATACTCCCCTACCGGGCGGGGGCCCCACCCGCGGGCAGAGCCCCCGTATCGCTTATTTACTTACCAAACCAATCGAAGTCCTCGTACTTGACCACCGGCGCATCAATCCAGTCGGTACTCGGTTCGATATTACCGCTCTG
>CAYVPT010000336.1:0-3011 GCA_964453865.1 uncultured Dehalococcoidaceae bacterium | reverse complement strand
CGTCAGGGCAATCACCCCCAGCGCCAGCAGCAGCAGTACTTTGGAGTTCAGGATAATGTCCACCCCGAGCAGCGCCCCCAGCGTGAAGCCCAGGAACAGCGTCGAGCCGTACAGCAACGGACCGGAGAGGAACTCCACGAACCTCGTGATGCCCGCTTCCTTGATGGCCAGCCCCAGGAAGAAGGAGGCGAACAGCGGCGCCGCCACCGGGAAGAGGAAAACCAGTAAGGTAAAGGTGACGATGCAGAAAGCGAACTTGGCGCCCGCCGGGACCTTCGGTATGGTGCGTGGGTCCATTTCGGTGGCGCGCATCTTCTTCGGGATAATTTTCACCAGGAACGGGAAACCCGCGTAGCAGATGCCCAGGTAGACATAGGCCACCACGGTAATCGGCACGAACAGGTCTCTGGCCATCATTAACGACCCGTAAAGCACCATCGGGCCGTCCGCCCCGCCTACCAGCGCGATAGCCGCCGCTTCGTTAGGCAGCAGACCCATGCCCATGGCGATAGGCAGCGTAACTATCGTGCCGAACTCGGCAAACACCGCCAAGAAAAGGCTCATGCCCGGTCTGGCCAGCAGGATATCGATATCGGTTATCGCCCCGATACCCATGAACACCAGGCAGGCAATCAGCCCGTTGCTGAACATGAACGTATAGATGGGCTGCAGGAAGTCCACCTGCAGGAAATACATCAGCTCCTCGAGGTTACCCGCCAGCGGATTGACGAAGAGATTGCCCACCGGCCCGGCCTCCGTCATTATCAGCCCCCCCACCTGGCTGGCTTCCAGCACCATCAGGCCGCCGTTGACGGCTACCATCCCGATGCCCAGCGGCAGCATAATCAGGGCCTCCAGGACTTTTTTATAGGCAAGGTAGATAAACAGCAGCCCGAGGGCTACCAGCAGCAGCCTGCCCAGGGCTATGGAAGGCTCGGTCTGGAAGAAGGTATAGATTCCCTGGAAAAACTCCAGAAAGTCCATGCTTTAACTCTCCGGTTTGGCGGCTTCCGCCGCATTGCCGCCTTTCCTCTGGACGAATAGAGCGATGATCTTGACAATGAACGCCACGCATACGGCGATAACGGCGGCTATTCCGTAGGCGATTAAGGCGAACACAACGGGATGAAATTCCATAATAACTTCAGCCGTGCTTAATACTCGATGACAGCGACAACATCGCCGGGCTTGACCACCTGGTCGACGGATACATTAACTTCGGTTACGGTCCCGCCCACCGGCGCCACAATCGGGTTCTCCATTTTCATGGACTCCAGCACGCAGAGCACGTCGCCCTCGCTGACGGCCTGGCCGGCTTTCGCCTCTACGCTGATAATCTTACCGGTGATGGGGACTTCTACTTTCTCCAGTGCCAATTCTCCGGCTCCTTTCCGTTCGCTCCTTATAATATTTAAGGGCGGTGGTATCCTCTCCTGGAACTACCACCGCCCCATTATACTGGAATCGGTTAAACAAGTCACGCTTAATATAAAATTGTTATTATGTAGCGGCGCCGACCGCTAGGTTCGGCATGGGGAAGCTGTCCTTCGAATCGATGACAATTTCATCGTCTTTAATGTCGACGACCACATATGATATGTAAGAATTCTCCGTGACGTGAAACTCGGAAGTCTCCTTCGGTTTGTTCTTGGCTTCCTTGATACGCTCCTTGACTATTCTTTCAACCTCGAATTTCACGCTCTTGTTCGAAAATACGTCTATTCCTTCCCCGGTCTTCTCCGCCACGAGGATATCCGGGATTTCGTTAATTTCCTTGAGTACGTCTTTGATAACGTCCGTTCGCTTGAGACTGGCCTTTACCGCGTAGACTCTCTCAAATGTCTTGAACTCTTCACGCAGCACCGCTTCGGAAAGCCTGTCTTCCACCATATTCTGGATGACACGGCGCAGGGGCCTGGCTCCGTAGACCTCGTCATAGCCCTTTTCACCCAGCATGTTTTTGGCGGCGTCGGTCACGGCCAGCTTGATTTCCTTTTCGGCCAGCTGCTTGTCTACCGTCATCAACATCAGGTCGACAATCGACCGTATCTGTTCTTTGTCCAGCGAGTGGAATACCACCACGCCGTCGACACGGTTCAGGAATTCGGGGCGGAAGGACTTCTTCAGCTCGTTCAGCAGGTTCTCCTTCATTCTTTCGTAGGACTGTTCCCGCGTTTTAGCTTCATCGGTATGCTGCGCAAAGCCGAGGACCGTGCCCTTGCGGATAAGCTCCGCGCCGATGTTACTCGTCATTATGATAACACTGTTGCGGAAGTCCACCCGTCGTCCTTTGGCGTCCGTCAGGTGCCCGTCGTCGAATATCTGCAGGAGCAGGTTAAAGACATCCGGGTGGGCTTTTTCAATCTCGTCCAGGAGAATGCAGCTGTAAGATTTGCGCCTTACCGCCTCGGTCAGCTGTCCGCCTTCGTCGTAGCCGACATATCCCGGGGGTGCGCCTACCAGGCGGGATACAGCGAACTTCTCCATGAACTCGGACATATCGATGCGTATTAATGTATCCTCGCTGCCGAACATGAACTCGGCCAGCGCCCTGGCCAGTTCGGTCTTGCCGACTCCTGTCGGCCCGAGGAAAATGAAATTACCTATCGGGCGCCGCGGGTCTTTAAGCCCCGCCCTCGCCCGCCTAATTGCCTTGGCTATGGTTACGATGGCTTCGTCCTGCCCGATAATACGCTGGTGCAGTACGTCTTCCATGTTGAGCAGGCGACTCGTCTCGTCGCCGGCAAGCTGTACCACCGGCACGCCGGTCCACATACTCACCACTTCGGCGATGTCTTCCTTTCTCACCACTATATCTTCCTGTTCCTGCTCACTCCGCCACTCATCTTCCAGTTGTTTAATTTTCCCATCTATTTGCAGTTCCCGCTCGCGCAGCTCCGCTGCGTAATCGTATTGCTGTGTCGCCAGGGCGGCGTCCTTGTCCTTGCGTATGTTATCGCCCTGTTCCTTGGCCTGCTTGAGCGTAATCGGCATGGTCCGGTGCCGTATCC
>CAYVPT010000335.1:0-3015 GCA_964453865.1 uncultured Dehalococcoidaceae bacterium | reverse complement strand
ACTACCAGCATTCAAAATGAGGGTCAGATAACCGAGATACTGGAAAGGGAATTCGTTTCAGGTTCGTAAATTCCAAATAAAATTATACGAATACAGGCCTAACATCATATCAAGGCTTATGTAGACCATAATAACAGGATTCTAATCTGTATTGTAGCCGCGTTGGCATCGAGTTAACACGGGAGGGAGTGCGTATGACTACTATCATTATCGATGTGCTTAAACACTCTTTTATAATCACCTTCTTCGTCTTTGTCATGATGGTGCTAATTGACTATGTCAACGTTTTAAGCAGGGGGCGGTTCTCGCTAATGGTTAAGGGTGGTTTATGGCGCCAGTACTTCGCAGCGTCTTTTCTCGGGTCTATACCTGGGTGTTTGGGAGCCTTCCTTAACGTTTCCTTTTACGTTCACGGCCTGATATCTTTCGGTGCTATTGCTGCTGGAATGATTGCGACAAGTGGTGATGAGGCCTTTGTCATGCTGGCAATGTTTCCGGATAAGGCGCTTTTACTTTTTGGAATACTGTTCGTCCTCGGCATAGGTTCTGGCTGGCTCATAGACAAAGTAGCCAATGTATTCAAGTTCAAGCCATGTGAAGCATGCCAACTGCAGCAGGTCCATGTTGCTGAGGTGGAAGAGTGTCGCTGTTTCGACTGTAGAAAAGTCTTGCCGCAACTCAAGGCTATCTCAACACCACGTCTTTTTGTATTTCTTATCCTGATTGCCTTTTTTGCCGCTGTCGCACTGGGCATACTCGGTCCATCAGGCTGGCAATGGCAAAAAATTATTTTGGTAATTTTACTCCCGATTAGCATTTTCATCATCATAACCGTGCCAGACCACTACCTCCGGAGACATATTTGGGAGCATATAGTTTTAAAACACCTTTGGCGCGTGTTCTTGTGGACCTTTGGGGCCCTACTAGTCGTGAATCTAGGTCTCAACTACTGGAATCTTGAATCTTTTGTTCAGACACACACCTTTTGGGTATTGATTATTGCCAGTATCATTGCCATTATCCCCGAATCCGGACCACACCTCGTTTTTGTGGTGATGTTTGCTGATGGAATGATTCCTTTCTCTGTGCTATTAGCAAGCTCAATTATTCAGGATGGGCATGGCATGTTGCCATTATTGTCATACACTTTGAAAGATACTGTGCGTATTAAGATTTTCAACCTGATCATTGGTCTCAGTTTGGGATTGATACTGTACTCGTTCGGATGGTGATCATGTCGTCGCGAAAAATTTAAGCTAATATCATCACCATTATCCAAGTCCTTTCCAAACACAGGCCAGTCCATTTAGTTTTTTTTACTTGCAATATTAACCTCGACGTAACGATACCTTAACTCATAAATTGAAATATAAACATATAGCATAATGTCACATTTTAATAGAAAGTTGGATAACGAAAGCTTGAATTGTGACGTGCCCCCTGAAACGATACCAGTTATAATCTCGTAAAAGAGGGAAAGAAAATGGCCAAGAAAGGGTACACACCGGAACAGATCATCAAGAAGATTTGATAATTATAGTTGAAATTTATCTAGGCCGAGGCACAGATATTGATAGAGCAGTGGAGGAAGGAATATAATCAGGTACGACCTCATAGCTCGTTAGGCTACAGACCACCCGCTCCTGAAGCTATCTTAACTATGACTACGAGTTAAGAAGTGGTATCACTATTAGGGGCAGGTCAATAGAAAACACCTTAAATCCCTTAAGGAGACCAACTAAAATGTCAGCTAAAAAAAATAAATCGAAAACTCACTGTGAAGATAAGCATACCGGAGAGATAGTTCAGGAGCAAGAGAAAACATTTATAAAAGCACTCGGCCTGGGCGCTTTCGCCATAGCCTCATGTCCGTCTGCGGTGGATGTGAAAAACGGGAAAATAGTCAGGATTAGACCGCTACATTATGATTCTAGATATACCCGTGAGGAAATCGGCTCCTGGCAGATCGAGAGAAACGGAAAGACTTTCGAACCGATTTTAAAATCACAACCGGCTCCTTACATGCTGGCCTATAAAAAGCGGACTTACTCTCCCAATCGAATCAGGTATCCTTTACAGAGAGTCGACTGGGACCCCAACGGCGAGAGAAATCCGCAAAACAGGGGCAAGAGTAAATTCAAGCGAATCTCCTGGGATGAAGCCACAGAAATAATCGCCGGTGAGATAAAGAGGGTACACCAGAAATACGGGCCTTACGCCATTCTTTTGCAAGGAGACGGACACGGGGAGACAAAAACCGTACACGGCCCTCATGGCTGTTCCATGTTACTTCTCGAGAAGATGGGGGGCTATACCTTACAGGTCAGGAACCCCGACAGCTGGGAGGGATGGTACTGGGGAGCACAACATGTATGGGGAACCATGGATGTAGGTATGATGGCCCCCGCGCATAATTGTTTTAAAGATATCTCAGAGAACTGCGAGATGCTTCTGTTCTGGGGGGCCGACCTGGAAACCACCTCCTGGGGTTTTTGCGGGCAGTTTCCCAGCCAAGCCCTTTACTGGTGGGCTGAGGTGGGCATAAAAGCGGTGTATATCTGCCCCGACCTGAATTACGCGGCAGCCGTCCACGCCGACAAGTGGATACCGGTGCTACCCAATACCGATGCAGCCCTGCAACTGGCCATCGCTTATATCTGGCTGACCGAAGGCACCTACGACAAGGAATACGTGGCTACACACACAGTCGGCTATGAGAAGTTCGAAGACTATGTCCTTGGCAAGGAAGATGGGGTTCCCAAGACTCCCGACTGGGCTTCGCCGAAGTGCGGCGTCCCGGAGTGGACCATCAAGGCACTGGCCAGGGAATTTGCCGCTAAGATAACATCCATAGTGCACAATTATGGAGGTTCCGCTCAGCGGGGGCCGTACGCGCATGAACCCGCCAGGCTGGAGGTCCTCCTGCTGGGCATGCGGGGGCTGGGAAAACCGGGGATTCACCAGTACCACTACTTCGACGGCCTGCCCAGGAATAAGGCGAAGACCTTTACCCGC
>CAYVPT010000334.1:0-3026 GCA_964453865.1 uncultured Dehalococcoidaceae bacterium | reverse complement strand
TGAAAAGCCCGCTCCCCGGAAACAACGCCCCTCCTACCGGGATTTACACCCGTCGGCGTTGCCAACCCCTGCCCCTGCAGTGGAAAAGCCTGTCCCGGAGGATAGAAAAACGGTATTTGAGCAGGCCAATCTGGTCGAGGCAATGGTTCTCCCGTATTACCGGGCTTTAAACAAGCTGGATTCGGATAAACCGAAACCCGAGTCTGAGAAACCGTCATCTAAATCAGAAAAACCCACGACCGAAGCTAAAAAAGCAGTCGAGGAAATCATGGTACCGCTCTATAAGACTCTCTATCAATCAGAAAAACCGGATAAATCCGGTAAATCAACATCAAGCCGTAAACCCTCGGGTTCAACTCCCCCTGGCTGCGCCCGCCAGCGCCACCCGCTGAAACCCTGGTAATCCTGCGTCATAGAGTGTTCCTCATTTAGGTATAGACCGCCACCACCACCGCTTCTTTGGGGCTGTGTTCGTCGAAGAAAAGCACGGCCACCTGGCGTCCGGCGCTCATTTCCGACGCCGGAAGGTTCCTGGCTACCGTCACGTCCTCCAGGTAGACCTTGTAGCTGCTGGCCAGCCGCACCGTAGCCGTATAGCTGCCGGAATTAAAGCTCCTCAATTCCGCTTTCTTGAATTTCATGGTTTGCCCCCTTCTGATATTGCCTAGACCGCTCCCAGTTTAAGACGCTGGCGGTATTCTCCCCGCCGCGGGTAATAGCCCAGGACGATACCCAGCACCCTCCTCTTTTCCGCATCGAGTCCGGCCCGCCCATCCGTAATATCGATGACATCGTATAACTGCTGTCCGCAGTTTACCGGTATTACGATGCTGCCGCTCTCCGCCTCTATCTCCATCTGCCTCAGGTGCGCCTGCCCGCGTTGCTGGGCCTCACTCACGGTGTTGATATTTCTGTCCGCGACCTGCCGCAGCCGGTCATGGAGTCGTTCTATTTCCTCCCATTTAAAGCTATCGGCCAGTATCAGTCCGCTATCATCCCCCTCCACCTGGACCCGGTTCGTGCTTAATGCCCCCTGCTGGTAAATCCCCTCGAATATCACGTGCTCGTCCCCGTAGCCGTAGAGGGCACTATCCGTCGCCAGGGGATTGACCAGATAAGCCTTATTTCCCTCGATAAACAGCACGTCAGGAACGAAAGTCAGCAGCTTGGCTATTACCTCCCGCCCGTTATTACCCGGACTTACTGTAAAATCAGGGTAAAAGCCGGTAATCAGGGACGATTGCGATATCACTTCCAGTTTCAGTCCTGCTCTGGCGAGTATATAGCTGATAATCCCCCCGACGCTGGTATCATCGCCAGTCTTGTTCCAGCGGAACTGTTGCCTGGCCTGCCACTCTCCCAGTGCCGACCACCCGTCACGACCGTGCAGTACCAGACTGGCTTTACCTCCGGCGCTGGTGTGCTCGTAAGACTCCAGACAGAAACTCAGGCCGGGACTCGACTCGTTTCCGGCAGAGGTCACGTAACCCGGGCTGAACTCCAGCTGGCAGCCGATATCGAGGACAGCTATGTCGTCCTGCCCCGGCGCGGCGTACCTTCCGTCGTCGTTTCTCAGCTCTACAGTCAGACTGCCGACTCTTTCGCCGGCCTCCTGCCGGGCGCCGATTACGTCCGCTGTAAGGTCGAGGCTCTGGACTGCCAGCGGGGCCCGCCAAACGCCGTCGGGACTGGCCAGCCAGCCGTAATTATTATCATGCGCCATCGCCAGGCCGTATTCCGATGACAGATTGAACGGCACCAGCTCACGCCACAGACCGTCGGTAAAAACGGCATCGGGAACGGCATGAGACCAGAACGGACGATTATACGCTTCATCGCCGGCAAACTTCTCGATATAGAAACAGCGGTAGACATCCGTCTTGTCCAGGAACGGCTGCCGGTACTCAAAATCGCCGCCGGACGGCGCCGCGGCTATCTCCTGCAGCGCCGCCCAGCTTCCGGCGGCAACCTCCCCGCCGTCACCGTAGACCAGGCTCCATAACCTGTAATTTCCGGAGGTATCTCTGCCCGTCACCAGGAGGTCCCAGTCCCCGTCATAGCTGGCGGCCACCCCGGACAGGTCGCCGGTCGTCTTGTCCCAGGCGGCTTTACTCTGCCACCCCCCGCTGATACTCTTTTTAACATACAGCGCGCTCTGGTCGGCGAAGAATATTGCCAGGTCGCCGCCGGGCTTGTAGGCCGCCGCCAGACCGTAGATAGCGGTCGTCGGCGTATAGTCCAGGAGTTCGGGACTGCCCCAGCTGGCGCCGTAATCCGTGCTTTTAATCCGGCGTACTTCACGGCTGGTGTTTATCCAGAATATTGACACCTCCGCCCCCAGCGAAGCCGCCGCCACTACCACGGCGTTGTACTGGCTGGCATACGTCCACTGGCTGTAGTCGCTCCCCGGCCCCGGGTTGGCTACCCGCTGGCGGTAGAGCTTCCGAGAATCGGACGGCGGCGTTATCCTGACCCTGACGAGAGAGCCGTCGGACGGTACCGCTAACGCGTGGTAGTAATCGGGCTCGGAACCGGTATAAAGCCTGGCCCAGTCCTGCCGGATAACGCCGTTGATTTTATTGACGGCTTCAAGCTTCACATAGGGGACGGCCGCTGCCTGCTTCTGGGCATCCTGTAACGTGGTCGTTAGTACGCGCATTTTTTACTCCACTGCCGTATAAATTAAGCGCTGTAATCGGTCGACTGATTGACGACGGGATTATAGGGCTGGTACAGCGAGCTGACCCTTATCCGGTTTTTCCTCCCCAGCCTCTTCAGCTCCTGCCGGAAATACTTGAGTCTCTGGTTGCCCCATTCCCGGTAATCCTTCGTTGTCAGCGCGCCGCCTATATTGACCCGGTTTATAGCGTAGACCGCCCACTCGGTGGCGGCATAGCCGCCGGCTCCGGCCGCGACGATGTCCTCATACTTGGTCGGAACCGTCGACCCGCCGGTGTCCAGCGTATGCAGGGTACCGTAGTAGACATAGCAGTTGGAGCCGTCCGGCTCGCTGCCGCTGATGATGG
>CAYVPT010000333.1:2750-3030 GCA_964453865.1 uncultured Dehalococcoidaceae bacterium | reverse complement strand
TGGTCATGGATATGTACCGCCAGCCGGAGAAAATCCACGAGGCCATGGAGTTCGTCCTGCCGCAACTGCTCCAGGGTGCCATCGGTATGTCCGATATGGCGGACTGCCCGGTGGTGATGATGCCGCTGCACAAGGGCGACGATACCTTCATGTCCAACAAGCAGTTCGAGACATTTTACTGGCCTACCTTCAAGAGACTGCTCCTGGGTATGGTGGAGGAGGGCTTAATACCCTTCCCGGTGGCGGAAGGAGCATACAATAATCGCCTGGAATACATCAG
>CAYVPT010000333.1:0-2740 GCA_964453865.1 uncultured Dehalococcoidaceae bacterium | reverse complement strand
CGCCAAGAAGACGGTGGGCAAAGTCTCCTGTATCGCCGGCAACGTGCCGGTTTCCATTGCTTACACGGGTACGGCTCAAGAAATGAAGGAATACTGCCGCAGGCTCATCGAGACCTGCGCCCCGGGCGGCGGTTACCTTCTTTCCGGCGGCTCCACTTTTGACATGGCCAAACCGGAGAACCTCCGCGCCATGATGGATGCCGCCAAAGAATACGGGGTTTACTAAAAAATAGTTGTCATCGCGAGGAGCGTAGCGACGAAGCAATCGCCAACCACTAAAATGTCATTCCCGCGAAGGCGGGAATCCAGAAGTGGGGAAAAAGTGGGGTATGGATTGCTTCGCTCCACTCGCAATGACATACTATAGAGATTTTTTTTATTTTATAGAGGACCTTACTCAATGATAATGGGCAATATGAATAATCCCCCGAGTTCTATAAGAGAAACGGTTAAAAACTGGTCGGAGTTGACGCCGAAGCAGAAACAGGAAGAAAGATTCAAGAAGTGGCTGGCGGCTCCGGGCGTGGAATTTAATAGTCCGGAGGCGAAAAAGCTTTATCAACAAAGAGTAACCAGGTTTATAAAAGCCATCAAGATGGAGGAGCCTGACCGGGTGCCCTGCATGCTGCCGGTGGGCTATTTCCCGGCTTACTACGCCGGTTACGACCTGAAGACGGTCATGTACGACTACGAGAAACAGCGTGACGCCTGGATGAAATTCATGGACGACTTCGGGGACATGGACACCTTCGGCGGTCCCGGACTGGTACTGCCGGCGCCGGCGCTGGAGATGATTGACCATAAGATCCACAAGTGGCCGGGGCACGGTCTGGCCGATGATGTAGGTTCCTACCAGTACTTTGAAAAGGACTATATGAAACCCGACGAGTACGACAAGCTCATCATGGACCCGACCGATTTCTGGCTGCGGACCTTCATGCCGCGCCAGGCAGGAGCCTTCGAGCCACTGGCTACCCTGCCCCACCTCACCGCCTTTATCGGTATTCCCATTTTCTACCTGGGGAGCTTCGCCAACCCGGCCATACAGCAGGCTTACAAGACCATGTTCAAAACCGGTGAAGAAATCGTGAAATGGCAGGAGACTATCGGCGTGGTGTCCCGCGAGGCAATTTCGCGGGGGTACGCCACCTTCAGCGGCGGCATGTCCGGCGCGCCATTCGATATGCTGACGGATATGCTCCGCGGCACCACGGGCATCTTCATGGACATGTACCGCCAGCCGGATAAAATCCACGAAGCTATGGACCGACTGACTGCCATCGCTATTCATGAAGCCATCTCCTCGACGGACCGAGCGCTGGCGCCCGTCGTTATGATGCCCCTCCACAAGGGCGAAAAAGGCTTCATGTCCCCCAAACAGTTCGAGACTTTCTACTGGCCCAGCTTTAAAAGACTTCTTCTGAGTATGATAGAAGAAGGACTGGTGCCGATGCCCTTCGCCGAGGGGAATTATATCCCCCGATTGGAAATCATCCAGGATATGCCCGAATCTTCCATGATATGGTACTTCGAGTACATGGATATGGCTAAAGCCAAAGCGACCGTGGGCAGGACGAACTGCATCGCCGGCAACCTGCCCATTTCCACCGTGGTCACCGGTACGCCGCAGGATGTCAGGGAAGGCTGCCGCAAGCTTATCGAGACCTGTGCTCCGGGGGGAGGCTATATCCTGAGCGCGGCGGCCAGCATGGACCAGGGTAGAATCGAGAACCTGCATGCCATGATGGATGCCGCTAAAGAATACGGCGTCTATAAATAAAACAGGAGAACGAAAATGGAAACCAAAGTGTCCAGCGATAAAAAAGAAGTTATTATCTCTATTGATAAGCCGACGGTGCTTATCGGCGAACGTATCAATCCCACCGGCCGGAAAAAACTGACCGAAGCTTTGAAGTCGGGCGACCTTGAGATTGTCCGCAGGGAAGCCATCGCCCAGGCAGAGGCCGGGGCGGATATAATCGACTGCAATGTAAACGCCCACGGCGTTAACGATGTTGAACTCCTGCCCAAAGCGGTAAAAATAGTCCAGGAAGCCGTCGATGCCCCCATGTGCCTCGATAGCCCCAACACCGCCGCCATCGAAGCCGCATTGAAGGTCTACAAGGGCAAACCGCTGATTAACTCCGTAAGCGGCGAGGAGCATTCCCTGAAAAGAGTCCTGCCCCTCGTTAAGGAATACGACTGCGCCGTTATCGGCCTGGTACAGGACGATGAAGGCATTCCCAAGGACGCGGAACGCCGCGTGGCCATTGCTCATAAAATCATTGAGAGCGCGGAAAAAGCCGGTGTCTCCCGCGAGAATATCGTTATCGATGTCCTGACCTTTGCCATCGGCGCCGAAGCGAAGTCCGGAGCGGATGTACTGGAAGCTATCCGGCGCATCCGCGAAGAGCTGGGAGTCAATATGACCATGGGCGCCAGCAATATCTCCTTCGGCATGCCGGACCGTCCTGTTATCAATAATGCCTGGGTATCCATGGTGATTGCCGCCGGAGCCACGGCGTTAATCGTCGATGCCGCCAAAGTCAGGCCGTCCGTCCTGGCCACCGACCTTATTCTGGGGCGGGACAGGTTCGCCCGGCGATTTATCGAAGACCACCGCAAGCGGGAGCAGGCTCAACAGGGTTGACACCCTCCCCGTAAAGGCATATACTTAAAGATGTTTCTCAACGCGGGGTAGAGCAGTGGTAGCTCGTCGGGCTCATAACCCGGAGGTCGT
>CAYVPT010000332.1:0-3053 GCA_964453865.1 uncultured Dehalococcoidaceae bacterium | reverse complement strand
AGTCCGTGACAGGCGAAGACATCCAGTGAATCATCGACGCCCCGCTTTATCTTGAGAAGGAGCATACCGTAGTAAGATATAATCGAAGCAATGCCCCCGATGGCTATGCCGGCCATGGGTGTTACAAAGCCGGCCGCGGGTGTGATGGCTACCAGACCTACCACTGCCCCGGTAACCGTGCCGAGGACGGTGGGTCGCTTGTGAATCCAGCTTAAAATCATCCAGGTGAAAGCCGCCGCGGCTGCCGCGGTATTGGTGGCGACGAAGGCGCTGGACGCCAGACCGCCGGAGGTTAGAGCGCTGCCGGCGTTGAATCCAAACCAGCCGAACCAGAGCAGGCCGGCACCTAGTACGACCAGAGGGATATTATTGGGCAACATGGCATCCTGCGGAAAGCCGCGCCGCTTGCCCAGTAAAAAGACCAGGGCCAGCGCCGAGACACCGGCATTAATATGAACGACGGTCCCCCCGGCAAAGTCCAGAGCCCCCAGGTTTGCCAGCCAGCCGCCGCTGCCCCAGACCCAGTGGGCCACGGGAACGTAGACCACGGTCAGCCACAGGGCGGAAAAAATAAGCAGAGCGCTGAATTTCACCCTTTCCACGACCGCGCCGGTAAACAGGGCGACGGTGATAATGGCGAACATGCCCTGGAATATCATGAAAGCCAGGTGGGGTACGGTGGAAGCATAGAGCGGTGAAGGTTCCTGACCGACGTTCACCAGACCGAGGAAATTAAATCCCCCGATAATACCGCCATAATCGGTGCCGAAGCTCAGGCTATATCCGTAAAGCACCCAGAGCAGGCCGATAAGCCCCAGGCAGGCAAAGCTCATCATGATGGTGGAGAGGAGGTTTTTACGCCGGACCATGCCGCCGTAGAACAGGGCCAGGCCGGGTGTCATCAGCATAACGAGCGCCGAGGACATTAAAATCCAGGCGGTATCTCCGGTGTTGACGGTCATTTTTCACACCTCACGACTATATGGATACTTTAAGTATAGCCGGGATATATTTCCTTTAAGTTACGGATATGTTAAATTCATGTTACACGCAGGATCGGACTGGAACATCAACTCCGTTAACAGCATTTGTTTATATACTAGAGGCTTGATGTTACAAACAGATTACATAGCAGGGGAATGTCGGAAATCAGTTATCAGTTGATAGTTGTCATTGCGAGCCATTCCGATGAGTCCCCAACCCCCAGCGAATCGGAAGGCGCGGCAATCTCATAGGTCAAGCTGATCCGATGATTGAGATTGCCACGTCGCTTCGCTCCTCGCAATGACAACCGGGGAGACGGGTTCCCGTTGGCGTGGAAATGGCGGAATAATATGCGGGCTACATGTTTTTAACGAATCTATAGCCGATATTGCGGACGGTCTCGATGTAGGTGTGGCTGGCGTCCTCGATTTTGCTGCGGAGACGGCGAATATGCACGTCCACGGTGCGGTCGCCGCCGAAGTAGTCATAGCCCCAGATATTATCCAGCAGGACTTCCCGGGTGTAAACGCGTCCCGGGTTACCCGCCAGCAGTTTGAGAAGCTCGTACTCCTTGAAGGTCAGCTCGACTATACTGCCGTTGACGGTAACCTCGCAGGTAGCCAGGTCTATGGTCAGTCCGTCGAATCTTATTTGTTCGCTGCTTGCTTCGTCGGCGTTTTTTCTGAGGAGCCGTTTTATCCTGATATTTAGTTCATTGACATTAGCAGGACCGGTAATAAAATCATCGGCGTCAAAGTTTACATTAATGCGGTCGAGTAATTTTTGGGGGACAAGCGCTATCACCGGCAGATTCTCCCTCTTTTTCAGTCTCTTGATGGCTTCCGATAACTCGATGTCGGACTGGTTTTCTTTGACTTCATACAGGAGAATATCGGGTTTCGTGCTGACGATAGCCTCGCGGACGCCGTTATTGTGGGAACTAAAAGAGCATGTCAGGTCATATTGAGCCAGGCTCCTGCGCAGAACCGACTTTGTTTCGTTGTCACTGGTAACTATCAGAACACGTGCCATACAATTATCCTTCAAAGCTAGTAGGCATAAAGCCTGCCGTAAGGCCGGAGCCAGCGCGGAAACAGTTTGATAAATTTGTGCTGCAGTATTTCATCAGCATCATAGCCGAATTCTCCCGCAAACTCAACCACGTACTTACGGAGGACTTCAATATCCTTTTCTTCAAGTTCGGCGATACCCACTTCCCTGCCCAGCTGGTAATCGGCGATATTTCCTCTCACGTAGATAACGCCGCCGTGCATGCCGGTGCCGACGAATTTCGCACGGTGGCTTTCTCCTTCGCCGAGGTTCAGACCCAGCAGTACCAGAATGCCTCCGGCCATGTACTCGCCGAGGAAGTCCTGGGCGGTGCCGCCAATAACGATGACCGGTTTTTTATTCTGGTACTCCTTCATGTGGATACCCGCCCGGTAGCCGACGTCTTCACGGATGAAGATTTTACCGCCGCGTGCCGAAAGCCCCACGGTATCACCAGCGTGTCCGTGGACGATTATCTCGCCCTCGTTCATGGTATTGCCGCAGCCATCCTGGGCGTTGCCGTGTACGATTATCTTCGGGCCGTTCATGAAGGCCCCGAGGTCATTACCGGGAGTGCCGTAAATCTCTATTTCCACCGGCCTGTCCAGGTCAGTTCCGATATACCGCTGCCCCTGGACGTTGCGTAACTCAATCCTCGTCACTCCGTTAGTGAGGGTCTCTCTCAGACGCGCATTAAGCTCCCGGTAGTAAACGCCCTCCGCATCTAATTTAACTATAGTGTTTTCTAGTTCCGTCATTTTAACTTCCCGCCATTCTCACGCCGAGTATTTCCAGTTCCGTGTCGGAAAGGCCGACGCCTCTGAGGTGTAACCGGTTCCCGCGCAGGCTTTCCAGGGCATTGACGCCGAGTCCGCCCAGAATATCCTTGAGTTCGAGGCTCCAGCCGCGGAGCAGGTTGGCCGCCCGCCGCGCGCCTATTTCAGGATTGATTCGCTTGGTCAGGCGCAGGTCGGTGGTGCAGATGCCCCAGGCGCACTTGCCGGTATGGCACTGCTGGC
>CAYVPT010000331.1:0-3065 GCA_964453865.1 uncultured Dehalococcoidaceae bacterium | reverse complement strand
TGGCAGCACTTCGAACGGCATGAAGGAAAACGTCTTTGCTTATCATAGATGCCATAGAGCTGTAATGAGTTTCTGGTGCTTTTAAAGAAGAACTCTTCCTATATTGATCCACAGCGTCTCTCACTGTGCCAGTCATTCCGGTCAGAACTTCTATGCCGCTTGCCTTCAACTGATTGGCGACAGCAGGACTGCAATAGCCTGTTATAATTGCCTTTGCTCCGCTACTAACGGCGAGCACAATAGCCTGCACGCCAGCGCCACGATGGCTTGTGGTAACCTGGTTACGCATAGCTTCAAACTCACCACTATCGACATCAATAATCAACAAATATTCGGCAGTGCTAAAGCGATTCGCTACCTTTGCATCCAGATTAGAGCCATCAGCTGATACCGCAATCTTCATGTGTTCCCCGATTTCATGTGTCCCTTCTCGCTTACCTCACTTAGATGGTAGACCGGCTCTTTCCTTTGCCTGTCAATCAGGTGCCACACAGCTACAATTGGGTACCTATATAAAATTCGAGGTCCCGAGTAGCGCATAATTGCCCTGATTTTTTCTCTCATACCCGGGTTGTAACAATGTACCGGGCATTTAGCGCATGTAGTTTTACCTTCCTGAAAAGGGCACTTCTCAAGACGCTGTTGGGCATACTTTATTAAGTTTAAGCATTCCGGGCAAAGCCCTTTGGAGGAATGATGTTTACGGCAATATAGTTCGATCATTACCTTGACCGTCTTAGTTTCCCGTTTGATACGTGGATGCATACTAGTAAAGTCTATTGGATTAATTCCTCCGGTGCAAGCACATTAATAATGGGTTATCGTGGGATTATTATTTTTCATTTTTTCTTCTTAACCACTGGGGCAAGGCGATATTATAGTTATTTCTGGAAATATGGTTTTGTTTGCATTTGGTTGATTGCCCTCTTTTTCCTATGATTATGCCTATGAAATATCGTAATAAGTTGAAGAAGGCGTTTACGGATTATATTTGGGATTATGTTATTGTTGCATTTCTTGCTTCTAGCGCAGTACTGATTCTCCGTTTGATAGATACTCGCATCGTGACGGATTTTATTTATGGCAGAGAAGGGGAAGATATAATCTATCAACTTCTCCAATCTTGGTGTCCTACTATTGGAGACATTTGGAACATTATTGGCATCTTGATAATAGAACCCCCTATCGGTGACTAACTCCTTTAGTTTCTTACGGAATAATCGCCGATGCCCCTTTACACTGGTTTTTAGCGACGTAACATTTGCGGGATTGTACTCGAGCGCTTTATGAGTGGTAATGATACCATAGTCAGTCTCTCTAATAAGTAACTTGTGATCAAACTCCATATCGGCGCAGGCTTTATCCCGCATTATTGAACGGGCACCGGTGTCAAAGATACTTACTAAAGCTGAAAATTAACCTTAACCAGACTCAAAACTTCTATGACGACCAGAACTGACCAACGGACTTGAAACCTATCGCAAAACTATCGCAGAATTTGGGCGTGGTTGTTAAGCAGAATAATGGGATGGCTAAATAAATCGGGGATTCAGCTACAAAAGACGTGTCAGCGGGTGGATTTGAACCAGTGTACAATTCTTCGGTATTCTTGTATCTACTTGATAATTAATGGATATTTATCTAGAGTAGGTGAAGATAAGTATAAGAAAAAGCAGCAGAGGCTTATATAAGTTTAAAAAGGAGAACAGAGAAAAATGGCAAAAACAAAATACGGGAAGTACATCATCAGCGGAGTACCGGACAAAGAAAAAGAAAAGATGGCCAGTATGATGAAATCCAAGAGCATAAATATGAGCGAAATGCCGGGCAAGATGCTGCTTTATACGGACGGAGAGTATAATAAAGGAGTCTATTATTTTACTACCCAGTGGGTATATGGACCCTCGGAAGAAGGTATTCCCCCGATAACTCATGACCATAGCTATAATGAATACCTGGGGTTTTTCGGCAGCGACACAGAGCATCCTGAAGATCTGTGTGGAGAAGTCGAACTGTCGATTGGTGATGAAAAACACACCATCACCAAGAGTTGTGTGGTCTTTGTCCCCGAGTGGGTTTCACATTGTCCGATGAAATTTAAGAGAGTAGACAAGCCTATCTTCTATTTCGCCACTGCACCTACAACCTCTTACAGTAAAGAGAACATAGAAAAATATGAAAATAAATAAATAATTCTTCACTTAAACGCGCTTCGCCCTATATAAATACACTTAGTGATATCATTAGAGGTAAAACCAGCTGCGCTTAAGCGAAGCAAAGTTTTGTTTCAGGTGGAGTTCGATTCTTCTAAAGAAAGAAAAGGTATCAATATTGGGGCATGTCAGGCAACCGGTACTGGTAAGTTAAACCGTTCGGAATATACAAATAGCGGGTCCGATAAACCGGCCCCGCTATTATTTTGCCTAAAGAGCCTATTCTCCAGGATTCATTACTCGACCTACAAATAAGATGGCACCTGTCTCTATATCCCGAATGAGGAAGATGAACGGTCGATCCAATGTAACCTCGATTGGAGCCTCCGGCATAGCTGTAAGTTCCATAATTACAGCTGTAGCCGCCGCTGCCTCAGTGCCAGCTTCATCAACAGATACAAAGGCTTTATGGATAACATCGCTTATGAAGAGGTCTTTATTGCCAGTCATACCTGAGAAGTCAGCATCCGATGAGAAAGCTACTGGCATACCCATCTCGGCTAGTGTCTTTTTCAATCCAAAACTGGAATCAAACTCGAACTTGGGCATCGTAAGTCTAACTTCACGTTTTTCAAGATTATCCATAATACCCGTTATCTGCTGGTAATCAATAGCTTCTTCAAATGCTTTAAACTGCCCAGAGTCTGGCAGCAAGATAACCATTGAAAGTTCCCTACCGTCATAAGGCAACTCAACTGCTTGGTAGTTATCACCATTGGTATAGGAGAATGATTCTTGCTGTGCCATCATCGGCACGGTTACCTCACCACCGTTCAACAGGTGGAAAACGTTCGGGGACGTCGCATCTTCCTCGAAAGGATACTGCCAGGCAGCATTGAAATATATGGCATT
>CAYVPT010000330.1:0-3067 GCA_964453865.1 uncultured Dehalococcoidaceae bacterium | reverse complement strand
CTGATAACGTGTTTATCGGCAGGCATGACCCAAACGTGTTACACAGATGGATCGCTCCTTCCTCACGTGGCTCCTCATATCCCTACGAGAAGTGTTTATCTGAATATGCAATTAAAGTCGCCGGGGCAGGTCATGTTATATGTCACAATTATGTTGCCAACTTCCATGATGGCATAGACCACGCTACATATGGAGTTCCGGACGGTTATCCACCCTATGCCCATCCGGATGTTTATCCACTTGAAGAAGTGTTAAAATTTGACAGGACGTTCGTTTCAATCGATATCTATAATAACTTCATTACTAACATGCACGACAACTTCATTGAAGCTGACGGAGCTATGTACAACATACGTGTCTTAAGAAATCTCTGCATAAACGCCGCCGCGAATGCCCTGAGTCAACAGACCCTTTACGGCGGTCCGGCGTATTTTATACGGAACATTGTCTACAATGCCCCGAACAGTGTAAAGCATGCACAAAATCCATCGGGTTTAATCTATTATCACAACACATTTGTTGCCAAAGTGGACGCTTCCCAGGCTTCGAACTACCATTTCAGGAATAACCTTATCCTTGGATGGATACCCTCGGAGACAATTTTTTCTGTGGATACTTTCACTAGTTACACGTCATCTGACTACAATGGGTTCTGCCCTGATCCAGGAGCAGCATCTTCGTTCGTATGGAGATCTCCTTTGCCTGACATACTGAAGGACTATACTGGATCAAGGGTGGAACGTAAATTCGTAACTCTCGCGGAATACAGCCAGGTCACCGGGCAGGATAAACATAGTATACCCGTAGATTATGATATATTTTTAAACGTATCGAAAGCCGACCCAAACGATGTTACCAGAATTTATAAAGCTGAAGGCCTGGATTTTCAACTTAAGCCTGATGCCGTGGCAGTCGATGCCGGGTGCATTCTACCCAATGTTAACGATGACTTTACCGGTAGCGCACCGGACCTTGGAGCATTGGAGGTTGGTCAGCCTACGCCTATTTACGGCCCGCGTCCATGATAGGCCGGCTATGAAAGAGGGCTCTTACGGCAGAGCCGAAGTACAAGAGCTACCCATTGGAAAATAACAGCGGGACTCTTTCGGGAGTGGTTTGCTGGATGGTTTGGTCAGTTTTGACATAAGGAGAGGAGTGAAAATGGATAGGAGAAATTCTAATATATCCTCTGTTGGCGAGGAGATCATGGGGATCACTCAAGCTCTTTGCGACCTCGCCGGATACGGTATACATTCCGGGATAAATATCGGGGAGAAGGGAAATGCGGCGGCAAACTATATCCTCGGCAAACTCCATGCGGCCGGTTTGAAAGACGCCAGATTAGAACCGATTAAAGTAAACAGTCCGTTCCCCGAAACCTACGAGGTAATGGTCGAAGAGAATTGTAAAGAAACCCCGGTATCCGAATTATGCAGTCCCTTACACTGGACTTCAGGAACACCTCCGGAGGGCATTACAGGTGAACTAGCATATTTAGGAGTCGGGTCCACATCAAATTTTGAGCTCATCGATGTTGCCGGCAAGATTGCTCTGATAGATGAGAAATTCTTACGGGGCTACATAGCGAGTGCCAGAGATGCGACTGTAACTGCAAAAAATAAGGGGGCTGTGGCCGTATTTCGGGCCAACCTGCAAGTGGATAGCCCGCAACAACAAAAGGGTGAAGGAACAGCAAATAATATTTTCCCGATTCCGGTTTTTTGTTTTAGTAAGAGCGGAGGTGATTATTTAAGAAATCTGGCCGTGTCAGGCATACCTCATACTATTACAATAAAACTGGATGTGCCGCATGTAGTATACGATGCTTTCAACGTGGTCTTTGAATTGCCGGGGAACGGCAGCTCCAGCGAGGTTATTCTCGCCGGTACACACTATGATACCGGTTATTTTACCGGTGCCGTTGATAACAATGGCAGCGTAGCATTGTTGATAAAGTGGGCAGAATACTTCGCCTCTAAGCCGACCGAGTTAAGGAACCGTGACATGATTTTCGCCTGGTGTCTGGGACATGATTTCGACCTCAATTCGGGACACTACCAGTTTGCTGAGGCGCATAAAGACCAACTGACCAGGGCAATTGTGTGGGATGTCGACCATGCAGCCGGTGGTACAAGGTATGTGTTCGACGAAACCGAAGATAAAATCGTCCCAGTCGAAGGCGAAACCTGTGAATTCTATATTATATCTAATAATTATACTTTTAGCAGGCTTGCCGCTTTCACCATGGAAAAGTACGGATTTATCTGCACCCAGAACCGTTTTGGCTCGTTCGGAAGCGGACCCCAGTGGGGTATGGCGCCGACAACAAGTCCGTGGGTTAATGTGGCAAGTATCCCTCTTTATTACCATTCCACGCTGGATACACCGGATAAAATTACACTTGACCAGGTACAGCGTGCATACGCCGCACATATTGAAATTCTTGAAAACATCGATCGTACGCCAGAGGGATTCCTCTTTTATGATAACATCAGTAAAACTCGCTCGAATACACCTCCACAGGCAAGTATTGCGGTATTGTCGGACACGGTGATGGTGGGAGATACTGTCATGGTATGGAATGACGAAACTCGCTTTTATGATGATAAAACGAGTTATCATTATCCGGCACTGCCCGAATGGGCAGGCACCACCTGGGATTGGGGAGACGGGACTCCCGTCACGGTAGGTGGCCCTACCGCTACGCACGTTTACCAGAAGCCCGGAACCTACTCAGTCACGATGAAGTTTACCGATACTGAGGATGCTACAACGGCGGCTACCAAGAAGATCAGGGTTTTACCTTTACCAGGTATGACATCCTCCCGGTAAAAATAAGCTGGATGCTGAAAAAAGCTTGGTGCGGAAAGGTAACAGCATCCAGCATTGCCATGAAAAATACCAATAAAATCTACTCCGCTACTTTCGAAAAGCCGGTTCGTACTTCGCACCGGTCATAAACATTCAAATACTGGTCCGTGTCTTTCGTATATTCGGTCCAGTCAGGAATCCCTCGTACCTGAGGTTTACTGTTCTTCGCTAAGCTGGTCCATAAGGCCATCATTGC
>CAYVPT010000329.1:0-3078 GCA_964453865.1 uncultured Dehalococcoidaceae bacterium | reverse complement strand
CGAGGCACTTCAAAAAGAGAAAACGCGGTTTGAATCGGAGCTCAACCGGCAAAAGACCGCCGCTCAAAGCCAGTCGGGCATTATTTCAAAGCAGATTGGCGAAATAGAGGAGGACACGAAAAAGCTGGCCGGACTTATAGAGACCCTCGAAAACATCGAGCAGCGTATGGCGACCGGGGACTTTGCCGTGGCCGAGCAGACCGCTCTGGCGGCGTTGGAGACCGAACTGGCCAGCCTCGGTTATGATGGCGGAAAGCACGAGCAGGTACGGCAGGAGCTTAGCCGGCTGGAGTCTTACGAACGCAAAAAAAACAAACTCGACGAGGCGGTGAGGCTCATCGACCGGGAAAAGGAGGGGTTAATAAAGTCCCGTGAAGAAGCCGGGGCCAAGCGTGAGAGCCTGGAACTCGATAACCGGAAAAAAGAGTCATTAACCACCGAGTTGGCCGGTCTGCCGCAAATACAGCAGGAACTGGCTGCCGCCGAAGGCGAGTACAAAGAACTCGCCGGTCAGCGTTCCCGTGCCCAGGAGGTGGTGGGGAGTGTCCGTGCCGGACTGGAGCGCCTCGCAGAACTGGAAACGAGGAAGCAGGAGAAAGAGAGCCAGCTGGCCCGTATATCGCAGGAAGGCGGTATTTACCGTGAGCTTGCCAGGGCTTTCGGGAAGACAGGCATCCAGGCTTTAATCATCGAAACGGCCCTGCCGGAGATAGAGGCGGAGGCTAACCGGCTGCTCGCCCGGATGACGGACAACCGGATGCACGTTAATTTCGAGACACAGAAAGAGACGAAGAAAGGGACCGTCCAGGAAACGCTGGATATAGCCATCGCCGACGAACTCGGCACTAGGAATTATGAAATGTTCAGCGGCGGTGAGGCCTTCCGCATCAACTTCGCCGTCCGCATCGCATTATCGCGACTACTCGCCAGGCGCGCCGGGGCGCCGCTGCCGACCCTGATTATCGACGAGGGATTCGGGACGCAGGACAGCACCGGCATGGAAAAACTGAAGGAAGCGATAAACTCCGTCCAGGAAGACTTCGAAAAGATACTGGTCATCACCCACATGGACGAACTGAAAGACGCCTTCCCGATGCGTATAGATGTGACCAAGACAGCGGCAGGCTCGATGATTACGATGAACTAATGTATTAAAGCCCCAGGTCAGCCGCTATCCCCTTCATCGCTGTTACGCCGATGGCGATAAATTCATCCAGCTCCAGGCCGATATCCACACACCGGGCGATTTGCTCCCGGCTGGCGCCGGCAGCGAAGCTTTTCTCTTTGAAACGTTTCCTAACTGAAGATGGTTCCAGGCTGGCTATTTTCTTGTCAGGGCGTACCAGTACGGCGGCGGTAATAAGTCCGGTCAGGGGGTCGGCGCAGAAAAGGGCTTTTGCCAGGGGGGTTTCCGGGGCAACGCCGTGCTTTTTATTATGGCAGAGGATGGCATCGGCAATTGCTTCGCTGGCTCCCAAATCACGGGCAAGGTCGGCGCCCAGTCGACTATGACTGGTCATGTCGCCTTCGCTAAGCTCGACGTCGATATCGTGGAGCAGTCCGGCCAGTCCCCATTCGTTCTCGTCACCACCCAACCGCACGGCCAGGGCGCGCATGATGGCTTCCGTGGCCAGCATGTGCTTGATGAGGTTCTTGTTTTCGACGTTCTCCTTAACCGATTCCAGGGCTTCGTAACGGTCCAACGGCTTTCTCCGGTGTCAATATACACCACCTGAAAAATAGAATCAACCTGACAGACCCGCTAAGAGTTGCCCCCCTACCCATCGCTTGATATCTATACCCACCCGGGCCGCCCTCGCATCATTAGCAGCGTATCCCTCTGCTAAATCCTTCTCACTCTCCCTTTACGAAAGGGAGACAACCCATTATTCAAGAGGTATTGTCCCCCTTTGAAAAAGGGGGATTAAGGGAGATTTTAGAAAAAGGAGCAGGCGGCGAAAGGGACGAGTAAAAATATCTCCAGCGTTTCCCCTTGACGCAGTATCGCCTGGCGTGTATAATAGTTTTAATTATTAACTATTTATATTATGAACTAATCTGCGAGGAATCAGAATGGAAACGAGAAACAGTATCCTCGATAGCGTTGTTAAAGACCTGCTTTCCATCACGCCTTTAATACGCCGCAGCATACAGAGGAAACTGGTGAGGACGGCATTCGCCCAAATAGAGTCGGACTTGTCCCTGCCCCACTTGGAAATTATCAAAACACTTCAGGAAGAGGGCAGGAAACACATCGCCGAAATCGGAGAGAGGCTGCAGATACCCAAACCGCAAATGACCCACCTGATAGACCGGCTGGAGAACCTGGAGATGGTCACCCGACAGGCAGATACCACCGACCGGCGGGTTACCAACATCACGCTTACAGATAAGGGCAGGACCATTGCCGAGGAGCTGGACCGGGTCATCACGGACAGCATCAGAGAAAGGCTGTCCTGCCTTACCGACGAGCAATTGCGGGAACTCTCCGTTTCACTGAGGAAACTCGGGGATATACTCGGGAAGCTTCCGTAAACATTCAAGAGGAGTCACTCCAGAAATCATGGAAGAACAATCATACCAGAGTACGTTACCGAGACGTCAGGTAATCGCCGCGCTGGTGGGCACGATGCTGTCGATGTTCCTCGGCTCGATATTCATGACCATCACGGCGACGGCCATGCCCCGGATTGTTACCGACCTGGGCGGCTTCAGCCAGTACACCTGGGTATTTACCGCCTACATCATCACCGAGACGATTGCCGTGCCCCTGACCGGCAAACTATCCGACATGTACGGTCGGAAATGGTTCTTCGTCGTCGGCATGGCCATCTTCACGGTGGGCTCCTTTCTCTGCGGCATCAGCCATTCGATGACCGAACTCATTATCTACCGGGCGTTCCAGGGGATTGGCTTCGGCGTCATGTCCGCCCTGGGATTTATCGTTATCGCGGACATATTCCCGCCGGAGGAACGCGGCAAGTATATGGGCCTGATGTCCGGCGTCTTCGGGCTTTCTACCATTATCGGGCCGACACTGGGAGGGTATCTGACCGACGCCCTCTCCTGGCGCTGGTG
>CAYVPT010000328.1:0-3095 GCA_964453865.1 uncultured Dehalococcoidaceae bacterium | reverse complement strand
ATCCTGCCGTTGGCTGAAGCTTCGGTCAGGATGCGGGTGGTCTCCTGGAACGAGGCAGCCGCCAGCCAGCTATCGGTACTCAGCGAAGCCCGGGTGATTCCCAGAAGGACGGTATGGGCGGTGGCCGGTTCGCCGCCTTCGGCCAGAATCTTGGCGTTGGTATCTTCATAGGTGAATTTATCGACGAGTTCATCCGGTACCAGGTCGGTATCGCCGGCGGAATCGATGCGGACCTTGGTCAGCATCTGGTGGGCGACAACCTCGATGTGTTTGTCATTGATATTCACACCCTGAGAGCGGTACACTTTCTGTACCTCGTCTACCAGGTATTGCTGGACGGCTTCTTTACCCAGTATACGCAGGATATCGTGCGGGTTAATGGAACCGTCAGTCAGCTGCTGACCGGCTTTAACCTGGTCGTCAGTCTGGACCCAGATACTGGCAGTGGACGGTATGGGATATTCCCGCTCCTCTTTCTCGACATAGCTGATAACCAGTTGCTTCTTCTTCACCTTGGCTTCGCCGGCGAAGCGGGCCACAATAGGCTCGGGTTCCGTATCCGGAGCAGCCTTCTCTTTAGCACCTTTTTTCTTGGTCGGGGCTGCCAGCACGGTGCCGATATCCACCCACTGGCCGCTCTTTATCTTTGCCTGAAAGCCGGTGGGTATCGTGTATTCATCCTGGTAGACTTCTTCGCTGACGATTATTATTTTGCGGCCGTCCTCATTCTGGACCACCTCGGCCTTCCCGTCTATCTCCGAGATTATCGCCTGCCCCCGGGGTGTCCTGGCCTCAAAGAGTTCTTCCACCCTGGGAAGACCGCTGGTAATGTCAAGTCCAACCACGCCGCCGGTGTGGAAGGTACGCAGCGTCAGCTGGGTGCCGGGTTCGCCGATACTCTCGGCGGCGATGATACCTACGGCTACGTCCGGCTCAACGAGGTCTCCACGGGCAAGGTCGCGACCATAGCAGTACCGGCAGGTCCCCCGGCGCGACTGGCAGGTGAGAGGCGACCTGACATGGACCGAGTTGAGTCCGGCGCCGATAATTTGCTCGATTATATTTTCGTCGATTTCCTCGTTACGCCGAACTATAATTTCACCGGTTTCCGGATGAACGATGTCGGTGGCGGCCATTCGCCCTAGAATACGTTCGGGTAATGGCGGCAAAATGCCTTTTTCTTTCGGCTCGGATATCCAGACACCTTCGATAGTTTCGCAGTCGTCCTCAACGGTAATAACATCCTGGGCGACATCGATAAGGCGCCGGGTGAGATAGCCGCTATCGGATGTCCTGAGGGCGGTATCCGCCAGGCCTTTACGGGCGCCGTGCGTGGAGATGAAGTATTCCAGAATACTGTGCCCTTCGCGCAGACTGGATTTTATGGGAAATTCGATGATTTTACCGGCGGGGTCGGTCATCAGTCCGCGCATTCCGGCCATCTGTCGTATCTGGGAGATGTTCCCCTTGGCTCCGGATGTGGCCATCATGTAGACGCCGCCATACCGGTCGAGGTTATTCTGGATGGTAGTCGTTATTTCATTGGTGGTCTCCGTCCAGATATCGACGACCTGGTTGTATCTTTCTTCGTCAGTAATCAGGCCGCGGTTGTACTGGCTTTCGATGGTCGCAATCCTGGCTTCGGTTTCAGCCAGCATCTTGGGTTTACTGGCGGGGACCTCGATGTCATTCATGGCGATGGTAATCCCCGACTTCGAGGCGTAATGAAAGCCGAGGTGCTTGATACTGTCCAGCACTTCACCGGTCTCTTCGTCCGGCAGCAGCTTGCAGCAGCGGGTGGCTATCTGTTTCAGGGTTGATTTATCAATAATTTTATTGAAATAGCCCAGTTCTTCAGGCAGGACCTCATTGAAGAGAATTCTGCCGACACTGGTCTTGAGCCTTTCACCGGTCTCTTTGTTTCTTACTTCAATTTCTTCTCTCAGGTCGACGACGCCGAATTCATAGGCTAGCTTGGCTTCCTCGAAACTACCGTAGAGTTTGCCGTTCTCCTGCTGGTGCCTGATGGTGGTCAGGTAGTAGCAGCCGAGGACCATATCCAGCGTGGGACTTACCGTAGCCTCGCCGCTGCTGGGCAGTAGAATGTTGTGGTGACTCATCATCATGTCCCGGGCTTCTTTAACGGCGGCGCGTGACAGCGGCACGTGGACGGCCATCTGGTCGCCATCGAAGTCGGCGTTAAAGGCGGAGCAGACCAGCGGGTGAATCTGGATGGCGCTGCCATCGATAAGCACCGGCTCAAAAGCCTGGATGCTGAGGCGGTGGAGGGTAGGGGCCCGGTTAAGCAGTACCGGCCGTTCCTTGATTACATCCTCAAGGATATCATAGACCTCTGCCTTGGCTCTCTCTACCAGTCTCCGGGCGCTCTTGATATTGGGGGCAAGCCCCTGCGCCACCAGACGGCGCATGACGAAGGGTTTGAATAGCTCCAGAGCCATCCTTCGTGGTAGACCGCACTGGTGCAGCTTTAACTCCGGACCGCAGACGATAACCGAACGCCCTGAGTAGTCGACACGTTTGCCGAGCAGGTTCTGGCGGAAACGCCCCTGCTTGCCGCGGAGCATATCCGAGAGCGATTTTAGTTTATGGTTGCCGCTGATTGATATGGCGCGTCCCCGGCGGCCGTTATCGATAAGCGAATCGACGGCTTCCTGGAGCATGCGTTTTTCATTGCGGATAATGATTTCCGGCGCGCCGATGTCTATCAGGTGGCGCAGCCGGTTGTTGCGGTTGATGACCCGCCGGTAAAGGTCATTGAGGTCGCTGGTGGCGAAGCGGCCACCGTCCAATTGTACCATCGGCCTCAGGTCGGGGGGCAGTACCGGCAGCACCGTAAGGATCATCCACGCCGGTTTATTGCCACTGTTACGGAAGGCTTCGACGACGCGGAGCTGTTTACTGGCTTTCTTACGACGCTGCCCTGAGGAAGACTGGGTCTCCTGTAGCAGGTTGTTGCGTATCTCGTCAAGGTTGATGCCCTTGAGCAGGGCCAGTATCGACTCGGCACCCATGCCCGCCTCGAAGACGTTCCCGTACTTCTGTTTGAGGTCGTGGTACTGGTTCTCGGTAAGCAG
>CAYVPT010000327.1:0-3105 GCA_964453865.1 uncultured Dehalococcoidaceae bacterium | reverse complement strand
ATCTTCCGACGGTGGTGAAACCTCGTCTTTAGGTGTTCAAATAATTATATACTCATATGAGGGACAGAATAATGGCTAGTAATACAACGAGTCTGTATATCAGTGATAACGGCATTCAATTAATGGTGACGCGCGGAAAGCGTATTACCAAGCTGGCTGATGTGCCGCTGGATACTAACCTGAGTGACATCAGCGGTAAAGAGAAAGAGGAAGAGTTAGTTAACAAAATCAGACTCCTCTTTAAGAGTAACCGGATAAGTGACAAGAAAGTCATCCTCGGGATAAGCGGGCTGCAGTGCCTAACGCGACCGCTCACACTTCCTGAGTTACCCAAGACGATGCTGGATGAGGCGATAACCCGGGAGGCTAAAAGGGTCCTACCGATATCTCTAGAGCAGCTCTATCTCTCCTGGCAGATCATATCCACATCAGAGAGTAAGATAGAGGTATACCTGGTGGCCATACCCAGGAATATCGCCGATAGCATACTCAACCTACTCAATCGAGCAGGAATCAAACCGTATCTTATGGATATCAAGCCGCTGGCTCTATCCAGAGTATCCCAGGAAGCCACGGCGATAATTATTGATCTCCAACCGAAAGAGTTCGATATTATTATTATGGTCAACGGGATACCGCAACCACTTCGTACCGTGCCTTTCCCCCGGGAATATCTGGCGATGGATGACAGGGTTCCCATTGTGAAAGATGAGTTCAGACGTACCATCCAGTTCTATAATTCTAATAATCCGGAAAATCCCATACCCCCGAGTACCACAATATATGTTTCCGGCGAGTTGGTTGATGAACAAGAGATAATGGATTCTATGGCCGAGGAACTGGGATATAAAGTAGCTCCTCTGACATCACCCCTGAAATGTGTAAAGCAACTGGACCCATCCTATCATTTAACCAATATAGGGCTGGCTCTTAAAGAATTGGTGAAAGGTTCCGGTACCTTAATACCCAATTTCAATATACTACCCGTACCCTACCAACCCAAACAAATCCCCCGTGAACGGTTAATGGCGGTACCCGCGGCGGTGGCGGCTGTAGCGTTAATCGTTTTGCTGGTGATTACCGTCCAGGATGCTGCTGCAGATATTGATTGGGCACAAAGCCAGCTGGAGTCTACTCGATTCGTCCTTGAAAATAAACAGGCTCAGAAAAAGGAATTGACGACAAATACCGCGCGGTTGGAAAACCAACTGGCCGGTATTAAAGACTCCCGTATCAAATACGTAGCCGCTCAGGAAACCATAAATACCAAAGGGACTACGATGAATGATGACATTAGTGCTATCGTAGATAATGTTGTAACCGATCTAACACTGGAAAGTTTCAGTCATTCCGGAGAACAGGCGTCTATTAACGGGCAGGCGAAAACCGAGCTGGAAATTTTCGAATATGTTCATGATCTTCAGGATACCGGACGGTTCCTGGAAATTACTATTTCTAATATTAACGGGAGCTCCTCAAGCGATAATTCGAGTATGGGATATTCCCTGGCACTTCGGCTAAAGTGAGGTCAGAAATGGCAGACATTGTTGCGTTATTAAAATTGGCTAAATCCAGGAATGCATCAGATTTGCATCTAGTTGTAAATAGAGCGCCTTTACTTCGTATTAATGGCAGTCTTTTACCTGCCGGTGAACTGCCGGCCCTGACTGCCGAGGATATCGAGCAGGCTTTACGCCAGGTGGCAACGGAAAAGGAAGTAGCTGATTTTGAGCGTTGCCTGGAACTTGACCTAGGTCGAACCATCCCTGATGTTGGCAGGATCCGTTTCAATGCCGCTAAACAGCAGGGCACCGTCAGCATGGTCATGCGCTTGTTGCCGATGCGCATACCCGACCCCGATTTCCTGGGCTTACCCGAGGTATGCACGGAACTGATTATGCGACCCCGGGGCCTGGTGATTATCAGCGGGCCTACCGGTAGCGGTAAGTCCACCACCCTGGCATCCATGATTAACTATCTCAATCAGAATGAGAGCCGGCGTGTGGTGACAATGGAAGACCCTATTGAATATACCTATGATAATAAGAAATGCACTATCACCCAGCGTGAACTGGGGCAGGACACTCTTTCCTTCGCCGATGCTCTGAAGCACGTGCTCAGGCAAGACCCGGATGTAATCCTGGTGGGTGAGATGAGAGACCTGGAAACAGCCTCGGCAGCTCTCACCGTGGCTGAAACCGGGCACCTGGTACTGACTACCGGCCATGCCCCCAGCGCCTCACAGGCTGTGGAGAGGGTATCCAGCCTCTTCCCGCCCCACGAGCGTCACCTGGCTCAGTCGAGACTGGCTTCATTGCTTCTCGGTATTCTTTGTCAGGCTCTGGTACCTAAAACCGACGGTTCGGGCAGGGTGGCTGCCATCGAGGTGATGCTGGCTAACTCGGCGGTGAGAAACCTCATCAGAGAAGGCAAGACCTTTCAATTGCCCAACGTTATCCGCATGAATACCCAGCATGGTATGGAGTTACTCGACCAGGCGCTTATGAGGTTGTATCGCGCCAATGCCATAACCTACGAGATGGTTCTTGAATTCTGTAATGATCCCGATGAAATAGCCAAGCTTGCCGGTCCTAGAGAAGGTCAACCGAAGGATGACCCGAACCTGGCACTGACCACCCAGTTTAATTAAGACCTGGCTGGCTGAAAATACACTCGTAAAGAAGTTGGATTATTCTGGCATCACCTGAAATGCATTAATCCCTGTATCTTACGATACAGGGATTCTTTTATAGAGAGGCCTGGTGTCGTTGGTTTTTGGTTGCCAAGTGATAACCTCACCACTCTATCCCCTCTCTCCTTTTTCTATGATATCTTATCCCGCCCTGCCGCCCTCGCACCATAAACTGCTTATCCCGTTAGTCATATCCCCGCGCCATCGTATGTTATCTATTCCCACCCGAACCGCCCTCGTATCATCCCCGGCTTATCCTGTAGATTTACCCCACCCAGTTTCCCCCTTTGAAAAAGGGCGACCAAAGGGGGATTTTAGATTTATATCATCCTCCCCCTCTCCACCAGCGGGGCTTTGTTATTAAAAGTATTTTTAATGTCACCCTGAGCGGAGCGAAGGGTCTCGGAGAAACG
>CAYVPT010000326.1:0-3110 GCA_964453865.1 uncultured Dehalococcoidaceae bacterium | reverse complement strand
TCACCTGAACCTGCGACGGAACCAGCTAGCGAGTCTTTAGACAAGGCCTACGATACTCCGGCACCGCCGACCACGCCAACACTGGTTGTGGCAGCCAACGATTCGCCGCAACCGGAAGGGGCTGATTTTATCTGCGATGGTACGGACGACCAGGTAGAGATACAAGCCGCCATCGACGCGCTGGCGGCCCGCGGGGGTGGCATGCTTGAACTTCTAAAAGGAACGTACCGAATATCGGAAGAAGGTGATTACTCGCTGTACTTGAGTAACAACATCACCATCAAAGGAGAAGACGGAGCCGATAAAGAGGACGTGCTCCTGGTCATGGACTATCGTCACGGAGAACCACGAAGGGGCGTCTTCCAGACCAGGGGCTGGTCATGGAACCTACCCTGGGTATCTGTGGATAACATCACCTTCAAGAACCTGACCATTGATGTGGGCAGTCCGGCTGGATTTCTCCGTGAATACCCTGAAGGGGTTTTCTGGCATGACTTCCTGGTGATAACAGCGACTTCAGACCACTTCCTCCTGGACAATGTCGGCTTCATTCAGAAGAATCCCGAATCCGTCGTTGGCAGGCTGTTCTTCCATCAAAGCGATAATGTCATCATCCAGGACTGTGAATTCGAAGGAACTTCAGTGTATTGCTTTAGTAACGGGGGTATGCTGGGTCAGCCGAAAATAATGCTTAACAAAGGTGTATTCCTCTTACAGAGAAATATCATGAGAAACACCCCGACCGGTATCTGTCCGGCGATCTGCGGTGACATGAATAATTTTACGGCCCTGGACAATATCTTTTACAACACGCGTAACACCGCCATCGATATCGGTATCAGCACCAATGCGCTCGTTGCAGACAATGAAATATATGGCGCTAAGTTATGCGGCATCTATAGCGAAGGGGGACATGACATCATCATCAGGAACAACTATATCGAGAACGTTGGCTATAACAATCCCTCGAACCCGTGGGACGGGTACGGCATCTGGACAGCCGATAGTCGCCACTACCGCTACGGCGGTAACGTCTTGATCGAAGGAAATACGATACGCGATTGCGGCCGGGGCATTGCGTCCAACGGGACCCCGGGGCTTACCATCCAGAACAACGATATCGAGGGAATGGATGCTTACGGCATCGTGCTTTCGTTCAAAGCCGAAGATACTTACTACGATGGTATACCTTCCTTCGCCGATGACTCCGAGGTGGTGAACAACCGGATAATCGACTTCGGTAAGAATTACCGCTGGAGCCGGGGGATAATACTTCACAATGTCAACGGTATCGAGGTGACCGGTAACCTCATCGACGGCCGTGGCAACCCGGGTGCCATCGAAGGCATCGGCGAATACCATAGCCAGTTCTATGTCTGCCCGGACTGCGGCTGGATCTTCGGCCCCGATTGGAGCGACCCCACCAGGGAAGAGAGAACCTGCCCCGAGTGCGGCGCCGACTTGGAGCCCTGGGAAGCGCAGCAGCGTCCCGACCTTAATGTCATCAGAAACAACACCGTTACGGCGGTGGGGACGCCGGTCACGGTGACCGGACCCGGCACCACTGTCGACGGTACCGAGGTTGAATAACCCCGATTTCCGGCTGCCACGATGCCCTAAAAGCTCCGGCGCCGTCAACCCACTTGAACTCCCTCTCCGGATTCACTACACTTTACTCAACTTTTATTTTGAATTTAGGAATCTGACTCTCCCATCACTAAAATAATAAATTTGGACTTTATTATACCATCTAATATTACCGCAATTTTTTCCAATATAGGGTTTAAATAATGTAATATGAAAGTCAATGGTTTAAAATGTACTAAAAAATACCACAATTTATTATCAATATTCGGCTGCCATATTGAGTTCTGTTGGCTAGGAAAAATTATAAAAGACCATAGTGCCTGGTATAAACCCCAAGGAACATTGATTACTTGTTTTATCTGAATATTTGAGAATCCAGCTTCCTTAAAAAGTGAGATAATATCTCTTGTAAAATGGAATATTTCTCCTTTATTAACTTTACTACCTATTTTGTTATAATAAACCCTACAAAAAAAAGAATCTAGTGATGAAAAGGTAACTATACATCTTCCACCCTTTTTTAATACTCTCCTTGATTCTCTTAAAAATGATAGCGGCGAATTAAGTAGCTTCAGCGTTCTACTGCAAATTATATTATCGAATATATCTTCTTTAAATGCTAAATTTTCAGCATTAGCTAATACTAGATTAACATCCAAATGATTATTCTTGACTTTCTCTTTACAAATCTTAATCATATTAATACTTAAGTCACATCCATAATAAGTAGATTCTTCCCCAAAATAAAGCGCATTTCTACCTGTTCCAACTCCACATTCAAGAATCGTACTTCCTTTTATAAAAGAAGATATCATTTCCCTTTCTTTCTTACCAGCATATCCTTTTTCAAATAGCACTCTAGATTTATCATAAATTGCAGCTTGCTCATCGTAAAAAGTGCCCATATTATTTCTCTCTATTTCTTCCGAATCTTTTTTCAATATAATATCTCCATAATAAAACTCTTCATTTATAAAATATTTTTATAGAAAATAAACTACAATCAATATATTTTTTTACATTTTAATGAATCTATTAATTTGACATGTAAATCTGCATATGTCCATTATCAAATAATCTATTCGTGCTATATAGTAATTCCATTAGCTCCCCCCATTTTTGGCCATCAGGAGAAACTCCAAAAATATGCTGATACATTACCTTACTTTTTTCGCTATATATGAATATCTTGTTTATTTCGGGTAAAACCCATTGATTTTTATATAAATTAACTTCTTCTTCTATATCTTGCATAATTGCGTTCTCGCTCTTGATATAATAATTTGTTTCCAAAATATTTTTTTGAGATGCATCTGTAATGTAATAGTAAGCCCACGCACGCGAAGCCATAGTAAGACTATAAATGACGTAGTTTTTTCCTTTATCAATGCTATGAGACTCCATAAATTTACCAGCAGTAATTTCATAAGGATAAATAGCATCGGTGGCAACGGTATTGACCGAGCACAGGAAGGTAGGAAGTGCCAGGATGAATACCAAGGCAGTCACAATAGCCAGGCACG
>CAYVPT010000325.1:0-3112 GCA_964453865.1 uncultured Dehalococcoidaceae bacterium | reverse complement strand
GATTATTCTGATTATTTTACCATTAGCGGTTGCGATACCGGCACTTTCCTGGCCGCGGTGCTGGAGAGCGTATAAAGCAAAAAAGGTAAGACGGGCTACATCTTCATCTGGAGAAAAAACACCAAAAACGCCGCAAGACTCGTGCAAGAATGACCTGCCTTTATATCAGTCCTGGCTTACTCTCTACTTTTATTATAGCCTATCTCACGATGGTCGGTCAATCTACTCAGAGACAGATGATGTTGACTTCAGCCAGCCCAGAATAGCCTCAATTACCCTGTCATCCCTCCGCAGTCGGTGACCGGCACCTTCGATGATAATCAGCTTCTTGGGAAAACCGGCTTTTTCGTAGAGTCTCTCAGCGTGACCAACCGGGACCGTATCATCGCGACTGCCGTGGATAAAGAGCACCGGTCTCGGGGCGATTCCAGCAACATGGTTGACGGGATGAAGCCGCTGACAGCCTTCAATCCATTCATCGACCGAAGGTGGAAAGCCTTCATCTCTGATGACGCCGATTTCCCGGTAGTAGTCGATAAGCGCCTGCCAGTTATTATCCTTATTAGCCGGTGTGATTTCGGCGGGGCAGGCACAGGCTACCACTCCGGAAACCCGGTTATCTTTCGAAGCTACGTAAACGGATGCGGCGGCTCCGGCACTGAACCCGACCAGTGACAGCTGTGTCTTATCGACGTTGTCCAGACCACAAAGGTAATCGAGGACAGCCTGCAGGTCACGTGTCCAACCCAGAAAGTCTATATTGCCACCGCTATCCCCGGTTCCCCGGAAGTTAAAAAAGTATACCGCCAGACCTTCCCGGCAGATTCTCTCCGCCAGCGCCGGATAACCGCCATCATCTTGCTGCGGGGTATCACCGGAAGGGGCACCGTGACAGAGACAGACCAGGGGGTATTTCTTGGACAAATCAGGCAGAAAAAGCTGGCCTAAGATGGAAATGCCATCTACCTGTAAAACAGAAAGATCTTTCAGCAATTCAAATCCCGCTAAATCAAGTATTTACTAAATATATCTGCCTATGGATTTGGCGATAGCCCGGAGTTCTTCCATAAGCCGGGTAAAATCAGATATAGTAAGCGATTGCAGACCGTCGACAAGGGCTTCCTTGGGACTGGGGTGAACTTCGACGAGAATACCATCCGCCCCGGCAGCGATAGCCGCTCTGGCGACAGCCGGCACGAGAGAATAATGACCGGCGGAATGACTGGGATCGACAATTACCGGCAGATGGCTGTTTCTCTTAATAACCGGAACGGCAGATATATCCAGGGAAAAACGAATGCTGTCTTCGAACGTTCTGATGCCCCGCTCGCAAAGGACAACCCGGTCTTTACCTTCCGCCAGGAGATAATCGGCCGCGGTGAGCCACTCGGTAATGGTACAGGAAAAGCCCCTTTTCATGACGACCGGACGTCCGCTTTTACCGGCATCGGTCAGCAGGGCGAAATTCTGCATGTTACGCGAACCGATTTGAAGCATATCCGCGTAGGTCGATACCAGTTTGACATCCTGCGGATTGACCACTTCGGTAACCACGGGTATCCCCAGTTTCTCCCGCACGCCAGCCAGCAGCTCCAGTCCTTTTTTCTGCAAGCCCTGGAAACTGAAGGGAGATGTTCGTGGTTTAAACGCGCCGCCGCGCAGGATAGAAGCCCCCGCCTTTTTTACTCCCTCGGCTGCCTGCATAAGCTGTTTCTCATTTTCTACAGCGCAGGGGCCGGCCATAATGACGACACGTTTGCCGCCGATCTTCACGCCGCCGCAATCCACTATCGTATCCGCTTTTTGAAATTCACGGGAGGCAAGCTTATATGGCTTCATGATACGGGTGACGCTTTCGACGCCCGGCAGCACGGCGAATACATCGGTGGGTATCTGCCCGGTATTGCTCCCTAGGAGTGCCACAACGGTTTTATCGGTGCCCAGATTTAACTGGATGTCCAATTCAAAGGACTTCGCCTTTTGTACAACGCTATCGACTTCTCTTTTGGAGGCACCAGTTTTCATTTCAACAATCATGATGCTTTATCTCAACTCCTTTGCCGGGCGAATGAACACCGTTACATCTATCCTATATGATAATACTAAAGCTGGAATAAGGCGTCAAGAGGCGAAGTCGGCTACTTTTTACCTGCCTGCTTGGCCTGCTTAACGCCTGCTTGGCCTTCTTCTTTTCCAGCTTGAGCTGCGACTCATCGGGTTGGCTGGATGGGGCAGGCAGCTTATTCTTTTGCGCCTGCCCCAGTATTTTCATGGCCAGGTAACGCTCGAAGTAGCCAACAAATCCCGCGGCCAGGACAATACCTATCCACTTGAGTATTTCCAGCGGTTGAGTGTCCATCCGCTCATATTATAGCAGATACGTATTATGCTAACCCTCCGCGTGGCGCTTTATCGATAAACGCAGGAGCTTGATAGCGGCCACCTCTACCCAGATAATCATGTTGGCCACGAGGATTCTCTCAAGCAGGCCGAACCAGCTTGCTTCGTCGGGGAGAAAACCCAGCGTTATAACGAAGGCGACAGCCAGCAGACCGGTAAAAACGGTATAAAGGAAAATTCCCCGCCAATCAGGGTCGTTCCTGAGACTGGGGCCGATGATAAAAATAGCGACGGGGAAAATCCAGAAAGCTACGGTGGCGGTCAGGCTATGGATTGTCCCCTCAATGGTATCCGGTCCGCCAACGGGGTCGGTGCGGAAAGCGCCGATGAGCAGCAGCGCAAAGCCGAAGAATACCAGCAGGCCGATACTGAACCGGAAGCCCCGTACGCCCTTGATATTAAAGAGGAGCCCGGCGGTGAATATTTCCACCAGCAATCCAATGGCCAGAAAGCCGATGGTCTGTAAAAATCCCAGACGTGTCAACGCCAGGCTGCTGATGGAGTCGCGTACCAGGCTATAATCAGCGTTGGTAAAGGCCGCCGTAAAATCGGTGACGACGAGCACCAGCGGACCGGCTACTCCGGCCAGAGCCAGCGCGCTGTGTATATTCAACTTCTTAAGGATATTCAGTAGACTCTGCATGATAACAACACCGCTGTATTAAAACAGCTTTACACCTATTATAACGTATTATACGTAGTGGAGATATAA
>CAYVPT010000324.1:0-3124 GCA_964453865.1 uncultured Dehalococcoidaceae bacterium | reverse complement strand
AAATGGGATTTAATCTTAAACGGGACTTTTCTCTCAAGCGCGCCTGGTTCACCGGCGAGATGCTACCCCCCTCCCTCCGCAAGACTTTCGAGGGCGACTATGCCATCGATACCTACCAGGCTTACGCCGTCACCGAGCCCGGCGGCGCTATAGCCTACGAATGCCACCGCAAGGCCGGCATGCATCTCATGGACGAATATGTCACCGAGATAGTCGACCCCGAGACCGGTAAACAGCTGGGTCCCGGGGAGGTTGGTGAAATCGTGACCACGCAGCTTCTAAATAAAAATTGGGGACTTATCCGCTTCGGTACGGGAGACCTATCTTCAATTGCTACCGGGTCCTGCGGCTGCGGTCGTACTGCCAGCAGGATTACCGGCATCGTCGGCAGGGCAGGGGATGCGGTAAAGGTGAGGGGGATGTTTATAGTTGCACGACAGGCCGAGCAGGCGATAATGGGCTTCGAGCAAGTAGCCAGATATCAACTGGTAGTCGGGCGTCGCCAGCACCGCGACGAAATGACACTGAAAATTGAACTGAAAGACACCGGCGCCGATATGCCCGAGCTATCGGTTGACATAAATCAGAAATTCCAGGATATCTGCCGCATTAAGATAGACAGGATTGATTTCGTAGAGGCGGGGAGCATTTCTGAAAAGCAGCAGGGGATAGTCGACGAGAGGAAGTGGGAGTAAGGGGGGCGGGGACTACCTCTTTTCCTCGCCGAGGTAGGCGGCAATGACTTCCGGATTGTTTTTAATTTCTTCCGGTGTGCCTTCGGCGATTTTCCTGCCAAAGTTGAGGACAACGATACGGTCGGCGATATCCATGACCACTCCCATGTCATGCTCGACGAGGATGATACAACTCACACCGTCCCGCAGTACCGGAGTATCCGGGTAGGTGACTCCCTGGCCCTCGAAGATATCGATGATGAAGCGGGCGATATCTTCCTTTTCCTCCAGGTTCATGCCCGCCATGGGTTCGTCAAGGAGCAGTACCCGGGGCTCTAAAGCCAGGGCCCGGCCCAGTTCCACCCGCTTGCGCATTCCGTAGGGGAGCATTCCCACGGTTGTTTTACGTATCGACTCTATCTCCAGGAAATCGATGATGTCTTCCACGGTCTTGCGGTGCACGATTTCTTCTTTATGCGCCCACCCGAAATAGAGAGCACTGCTCAGGGCATTCTGCTTCATCAGGACATGCCGGGCGGCCATGATATTGTCCAGGGCGCTCAGTCCGGTATATAATTCGATATTCTGGAAGGTCCTGGCCAGACCCATCCTGGCGGCTTTATCGGGTCGGATACGGGTGATTTTTTTACTTTCGAAGTATATTTCGCCGGACTGCGGCTTATAAAAGCCATTTATACAGTTCAGCAGGCAGGTCTTGCCGGCACCGTTTGGCCCGATGATGGCCAGAATCTCTCTATCCCTGATATCGACGTCGATATCAATCAGGGCTCGCACGCCGCCGAAGGAAAGAGAAAGACTTTCAATTTTTATCCTGGTGGTGTTGGTGCCTTGTCTTTCGGTTGTTTCTCTGTTTGATGTCGTCACTTTTTAAATCAGGACTCCGCCGTATCTCTCGGTTCTAGCCGTTAATCAGACTGTCCCGGTATTGAATAACTCTGGGGCAGTCAGCACCTTTACAACCGGTCTGTTTAAGCTGCCGCTGGTTTCTGGCTGAATCTTTACCGGAACCGGCGTATTTCTGATACCAGGTGCACCTCGAGGTACCATCTCTATTTACAATCAGTGTTACCTCTTCATCGACAGCATTACAATAAACGGTCGTCGCGGTGATTTCCCAGTCGGTCATGCTTAATAGTCCATCCTGCCTATAAATCCATTTTATCTTACTATTAATCGTATTGGAGTTCAAACTAATTCTCTATGTATATTTGATACGGTTTGGACTAAAGATAAGAAAGCTGTGGCAGTGATGCCACAGTCAGAATTCCCTGCCTTTCTTCAATTCACAATACAACGGGAAGTCCAATTAAACAATGGTAGTGCGACCCCGGCCGGATTTGAACCGGCGATCTCCACCGTGACAGGGTGGCATGGTGTTTTCGCATACCCCCGTCCGAAAGGTCACTGTCCCATGACGTGGTGGTAATTTCGACCTTCTTTGACATTTCTATCATTAATCTATCTAAATGTGTGGGTTAATGTCAACGTGATTTTCATTATTCGTAGTGATATTCTTGTTGAGCAAGTCCATCGTATTTATCTTGAAGGATTGTATGAATCCCTGTACTGATTCCATCCAAGTTATAGCTTATCCTTTTCGCCAATTCTGGCAGTTCGCGTTGTAGCTCAGCCAGTAGTTTATTGTCAATCTCTATCGGATTTCCTTGTGAGTCAACTGGATAACGAAAATGCTGCGAATCTGGGTCAATTTCTGCAAATTTATTAAGGTCATTTTCCAAAGCATCGTAAGCTCCTAATATCTGTTCAACATATTCTTTACTTTGGGCAAACCCTGGGTCAACCAATCTGTCCGTCTCTCTAAGACAATCTCTGCATGTACTCCATAGCTTGTAGATATCATGCCCCTTAGGGAAAGGTTTTATTACTTCTAGGAATTCCCAATTATACAATATAATTTCTTTTAGCTTTAACTCAATGTAATGACGATATAAGAAAATGCTGGGAAAAACAGTGAAATCACGCTTCCAGGTCTTATCATCCAGAAGTACGTTCACTGCCTCTTGATAATCAATAGCATATCTACCCCAATCTATTCGTGTCATCCTATTCTCTTTATTTTCGTGCCCTCTTTTTCCGCTTGGACTCTTCCAGTCCGACCTCTCTTGAAAGCGTCGATACCAGGAACTGGTTAAGGCTGACGCCTTCTCTATCAGCCATCTGGTCGAGCCTGCGGTGCAGGCTCTTGGGGAAACGGACATTAAACTTGCCGCTATATTCCCTTTCCCCCCTGGGCAGAGGGATATCCAGCCCATCCTCGTAGGCAACCTCAAGCCATAGCTGCCGTGCCTCTTCAATCATCTCCATGGCTTCTTCAACAGTTTCACCCTGGGAATAGCATCCTGGTAAATCTTCAATCTGAACGAAATATCCGCCCTCCGGGGCAGCTTCGAAGGTCACGGGATATTTGA
>CAYVPT010000323.1:0-3143 GCA_964453865.1 uncultured Dehalococcoidaceae bacterium | reverse complement strand
ACCCTCGATCTTCAGGGCCACAACCTGACGCCTTAACCACTAGGCTACACTCACCTCGTGCGACTCTATAATTATAGCTGAAAGCCATTCGCCGTTCAATCGGTAAACCTATTTCTCGGTGAACTCCGCTATCGTTACCCCTTCTCCCCCCTCCCATTTATCCCCCGCCCGGAAGGCTTTTACCAGCGGGTGTTTACCCAGCACCCGGCGTACCGTTTCCCGCAGCATACCCGTCCCCTTGCCGTGGATTATCCTTACCTGTGACAGTCCGGCCAGATAGGTATCATGCAGAAAAAGGTCGAGTTTGGGCAGGGCTTCGTCCACGGTAAGGTGCCGCAGGCGGAGTTCGTTCATCGGTGGGATTTCGGTGTCGTATTCTTTTTTACTCACGGTAGCTTATGCTGATTTTAACATTACAGGCAGGTATAGGTAAAATATCCCACCCCCGTATGTTATCTATTCCCACCCAGCCGCCCTCGTATCATCTTCGGCTTATCCCCTAACGTTAGCTTCTCCCTCCTTTCGTAAAGGAGGGAGATACAGAGGGTGGATTTTTCTTCTATAATTAGAACTTGTGTTTCAATTACCGGAGTGGTAAAATATCGGAAAGTGATATAATAGAGATATAGAGGTACGCTCATCATGCCGTCCGATGCTATCATCGTCAAGGGTGCCCGCGAACACAATCTAAAAAACATAGATGTGGTCATTCCCCGCGATAAGCTGGTGGTCATTACCGGCGTCTCCGGCTCCGGCAAGAGCACCCTGGCCTTTGATACTATCTATGCCGAGGGTCAGCGCCGCTACGTGGAGTCGCTCTCCGCCTACGCCCGCCAGTTCCTGGGGCAGATGGAAAAGCCGGAGGTCGACTATATCGAAGGGCTGAGTCCGGCCGTCTCTATCGACCAGAAGGGACCGAGTAAGAATCCCCGCTCGACGGTCGGTACCATCACCGAGATTTATGATTACCTCCGGTTGCTCTTTGCCCGCGTCGGGCACCCTCACTGTCCGCAGTGCGGACGCGAAATCACCATGCAGACGGTACAGCAGATTGTCGATGCCGTTCAGAAGCTGCCGGAAGGCAGCCGCATCATGGTCATGGCGCCCGTAGTTACCGACCGCAAGGGTGAGTACCAGTCGGTCTTCGATGACCTGCGCAAGCAGGGCTACGCCCGCGTACGGGTAGACGGTGAAATCCATGAGCTTTCTGAGGACATCCCGCCGCTGGACAAGTATAAAAAGCATTCCATCGCCGTGGTCGTAGATAGGCTTGTTGTCGGTGAGGGCGACGACCGGAGTCGTATCGCCGATTCCGTCGAGACGTCCCTGAAAGTCGGCAGCGGCGTGGTGCTTATCTCCATCATCGATGGCGAGGAGTTGCTTTTCTCGGAGCACTTTGCCTGCGTCAACTGCGGTATCAGCCTGGGAGAAATCGCCCCCCGGACTTTCAGCTTTAACAATCCCCACGGCGCCTGTCCCGCCTGCACCGGTCTCGGCTTTAAGCACGAGATAGACCCGGACCTGGTGATTCCCAACAAGGAACTGTCTATCGCTCAGGGAGCCATCCACCCCTACCGGGGGCATACCTGGTATTACTATCATCTGGAAAATGTCGCCCGGCGTTTTGGATTTTCTCTGAATACTCCCGTGAAAGACCTTACCGAAGAGCAGCTGGATATAATCCTGTACGGTGAAGATAAATCCCCGCGACGGCATCGCACCCGGTTCGGGAAAGTGCGGGAGTACCATAACGGAATGGAAGGCGTAATCCAGCGCCTGCAGAGGTTGTACCGGGATACCGAATCGGAATACTCGCGGCAGGGTATCGAGCGCTACATGGTTAACAAGCCGTGCCTGGAATGCGGGGGTAAACGCTTAAAACCGGAATCTCTGGCGGTTACCATCGGTGACTATAACATCATGGATGTCACCGCGATGTCGGTCACGCAATCGCTGGACTGGGTGGAAGAAATAGGTAAAAGCGTCCTGACCGAGCGCGAGATGCTGATTGCCCACCAGATTCTCAAAGAAATCAGGACCCGCCTCGGGTTTCTCAAGGACGTAGGACTGGACTATCTCAGCACCGACCGCGCCTCGATGACCCTCAGCGGAGGAGAGTCGCAGCGCATACGTCTGGCTACCCAGATTGGCAGCGGTCTGATGGGCGTGCTCTATGTGTGCGATGAGCCCACCGTCGGCCTTCACCCCGCCGATGACTATCGCCTTATCCAGACGATGCAGCGCCTGAGGGATTTGGGTAATACCATCCTGGTGGTTGAGCACGACGAAGCCATGATGCGTGCCGCCGACCATATAATCGATATGGGACCCGGCGCCGGCGAGCGCGGCGGCTATATCGTCGCCACCGGTACTCTCGACGATATTATGAATAATAAAGAGTCGTTGACCGGCCAGTACCTCAGCGGCGTTAAGCAGATTCCTCTCCCCGCATCCCGCCGCCCCGGCAACGCTAAAGAGCTGGTTATCAAGGGCGCCCGCCAGAACAACCTGAAAAACATCGATGTGTCCATCCCGTTGGGCAAGTTCGTCTGCATCACCGGCGTTTCCGGCAGTGGCAAGAGCACCCTCGTTGATCAGATTCTCTACCGCAGGCTGGCCCAGCTTTTCTATCGCGCCAGGGAACGTGCCGGTGACTGCGATACTATCCTCGGCACCGAGCATATCGACAAGGTTATCAATATCGACCAGTCACCCATCGGGCGCACACCCCGCAGTAATCCCGCCACTTATACCGGGGCTTTCACCTCTGTCCGTGACCTTTTCGCCACCGTCCCGGAGTCCCGCCTGCGCGGCTACAGGCCGGGTCGGTTTTCTTTCAATGTCAAAGGCGGCCGCTGCGAGGCCTGCCGCGGCGAGGGCTTTATCCAGATTGAGATGCAGTTCCTCCCGGACGTTACCGTGCCCTGCGAGGTCTGCAAGGGCAAGCGCTATAACCGCGAGGCCCTGGAGATAAAATTTAAGGGTAAGAACATCGCCGAGGTGCTGGACATGACCGTAGCGCAGGCGTTGGAGTACTTCGACCACTTTCCGCGCATCAAGAACAAGCTGAGCACCCTGAACGATGTCGGCCTGGGCTATATCCACCTCGGCCAGCCGGCCCCCACGCTTTCCGGCGGCGAGGC
>CAYVPT010000322.1:2886-3149 GCA_964453865.1 uncultured Dehalococcoidaceae bacterium | reverse complement strand
ATTATTTTTTTATTTTTTGTGTTTTTTTGGGGGTGTGGCCCATTATTTCTTTACTCTTTTTTGTGTTTTTTTTTGGTGTGGGTTTTCGGGGGGTGGCTAATCACAACCCTAAATCTAGAAGGAAGAAATATGAATGACTGGCCGGAACTTGAAAGTAAATATTATATGCAGACCATCATACGCGTGCCGGTGACCCTGGTCAGGGGTGAGGGCGCGCGGGTCTGGGACGATAAAGGTAAAGAGTACCTTGACTTCGTCTGCGG
>CAYVPT010000322.1:0-2876 GCA_964453865.1 uncultured Dehalococcoidaceae bacterium | reverse complement strand
GTGACCGATGCTATCACAGAACAGGCACGCACTTTAATACAGACTTCCAACTGGTACTATACCGTTCCACAAATACAACTGGCTGAATTACTGGTGAAAAACAGCTGCCTCGACAGGGTCTTTGTCGGCAACAGCGGCCTGGAAGCCAATGAGGGCGCTATCAAGCTCGCCCGACGCTACGGACACCTGAAACTAAACGGGGCCTACGAAATCATCACCGCCCTGGGATCTTTTCACGGTCGTTCCCTGGCGTTAACGGCGGCCAGCGGGCAGCCCGGGATGCACAAGCCCTATGTCCCTCTGCCGGTCGGCTTTGTCAACGTAGCTAACAACGATATTGAAGCTATAAAGGCGGCCACCACGGAAAAGACATGTGCCGTGATGCTGGAACTCATCCAGGCGGAAACCGGTGTCAATCTGCCCGATGATGATTACCCGAAACAGGTACGGGAATGGTGCGATAAGCGGGGAATATTGCTCATCCTGGATGAGGTACAAACCGGTATAGGTCGCCTGGGGACGCTGTTCGGCTACCAGATGTACGGCATCGAGCCGGATATCATGTCATTAGCCAAAGGTCTTGGTGGCGGTATACCCATCGGGGCAGTGCTGGCTAAAGAACACGCCGCCGTTTTCGTGCCCGGCGACCACAACTCGACGTTTGGAGGCAACCCGGTGACCAGCGCCACCGCCTGTGCTGTCTTGAAATATATCATAAATAATGACGGGGTGGGGACCGTGAAGAAAGTGGGCCGATACCTTATGGATAAGCTGACCAAGCTTAAGCAGAAATACGCTTTCATTACCGAGGTACGCGGACGGGGTTTCCTGGTGGCGATAGAGTTCGATAGCGATATCGGCCAGGATGTGTTGCTGGACTGCCTGAAAAACGGCCTCATTGTCAACAGGGTCAAAGCCAATGCCATTCGTCTGATACCGCCGCTGATTATCGGCAACGAAGAGGTAGACCAGGCAATCGGCATACTGGATGGAGTATTCTCTGGAATTGTTAACGAATAATTGCTAAAATTAGATGTGAGAGACGTTAATGATAAGAAAAATAGGCAGACTGGGGGTAGTGGTAATACTTATTGCTATGCTCCTGTTTGCCACAATCTGGTTAATATTATTCGATTCAGAGGTTGGGATGGCTAGAGATATCGGTATTCAGGAGCCCGGGTTACCGTCGATTGACTATTCTTCGGTACCCCAATCGGTTATTGATGATGCTGTTGCCTTGGCCAGTGAACTGGTGGGTGACAGCCAGGACAAGCTCCAGAACCTGGTCGACCAGTTGCTGGCGGCTTATATTGAGGTCAGGGATATAGATGTCGTCGTTTTCTTTAATTCCGGCGGCTGGGGATGGAACTTGACGGATGAAACACCCGGTTGGTCCAGTATCCTCGAAGGCATTAAATCCCAGCTGGATGAACTCGGCTATCAATCGCTGGTGTTAAACTACCGGCGGACCAGTGCCGGCCTGAAGGGCTGTGTCAAGGAGTTCCTGGAAGCCGCTGCCCACTATCCGCAAAAAGCCGGGGACTTTGCCCGCCAGGTGGAATTTCTCACTGACCATATTCCGGACCTCAGGGTTATTGTCGCCGGCGAAAGCACCGGTACTGTCATATCGGATAAGGCCATGGATATTTTAAAAGATAAATCCCGGGTTTTCAGTATCCAGACGGGTACGCCTTTCTGGTATAAACCGGTACCATTGGACAGAACTCTGCTGATGAACAGCAACGGACGCGGTATAGATACTTTTAGCTACGGCAATGTTCCCGCCATGATATGGGCAACTGTTAAAGGATGGTTCGGTCTAACTTCCCCGAACGATAATCCCGGCGATATTCTGAGCTGGCTGAAAGCCCCGGGACACGATTACTCCTGGCAGTACCCGGGTGTCTGTACCGCGGTCGTCGAGTTCCTGGATAAAAATTTCGGCAAGAAGGACTGACGGTTTTATTAACGGAGGTATGGCGTGACGGATAAGGTCGTTCTAGCTTACAGCGGCGGACTGGATACCTCGGTAGCCGTCAAGTGGCTCAAAGATAAATATAATCTTGATATCATCGCCGTTACCATAGATGTCGGCAACGAGAAGGACTTCTCATCTATCAAGCAGAAGGCGCTTGATGTAGGCGCTGTCAAGTCTCTGGTTATCGACGGCAAGGAACTCTTCGTCACGTACTTTATTTTCCCGGCTTTACAGGCCAATGCCCTTTATGAAGGGCATTACCCGCTGGCGACAGCTTTATCCCGACCGCTCATGGCTAAATTACTGGTGGATACGGCGGTAGCCGAGGGAGCGGTGGCGATAGCCCACGGCTGCACCGGCAAGGGCAACGACCAGGTCAGGTTCGAGGTAAGCATTAACGCCCTGGCGCCGGACATGAAAATACTGGCACCCGCCCGCGAGTGGGGCATGACCCGCGAAGAGACCATCGCTTACGCCAAAAAACACGGCATACCGGTCCCCATTACCGTCGCCAGTCCTTATTCCATCGACGAGTGTCTCTGGGGCAGAGCTATCGAATGCGGTGCCCTGGAAGACCCCTGGGCCGAACCCCCGGCTGATGTGTATACCTGGACGAGTTCTCCAAACAAAGCGCCGAACGAGCCGCAGTACCTGGAGATAGGATTTGATAAGGGTATCCCGGTCGCTCTCGACGGTGAAGAGACGGACGGCATGGCTTTGATTAAAAAGCTGAGTGAAATAGCCGGCCGGCATGGCATCGGCCGGATTGACCATATCGAAAACCGCGTTGTCGGCATCAAGTCGCGGGAAATTTATGAGGCCCCGGCCGCCGTTCTCCTGATACAGGCCCACCAGGCGCTGGAAGCCATGACCATGTCTAAAGAACAGCTTCGCTTCA
>CAYVPT010000321.1:0-3160 GCA_964453865.1 uncultured Dehalococcoidaceae bacterium | reverse complement strand
TCCCGCCGGCTATCCGGGAAACCTGGCAGAAAACGCTGAAGCGCTGGCCACGGGTGAACCGCTATTACCGGAGAGTAATACGCCGCGGCCCGGTATCGCTGCCTTTTAATGTCTCGTTCTTTTTCAGCAAGGTGCTCTATTATAAAAAGATTCTCGGTGACCGGGATCAATCATTTGCCGGAAAAATTTATGATACGCTGCTTACGCTACTTTATGGCTTTAAGTTAAAAGCCAGAATCCGTCTTAATCCCTCGTTTCTGGTATCGTTCAGCGGCCCCGACGGCTCAGGGAAAACCGTCCATGCCCGGAATCTGGAGGATTCACTGGCAGGTTGCGGACTCAGGCCGAAGTACTACTGGAGCCGGACGGCAACGTCCAATCGTATACGGTTCTTCAGTAATATTGCCAAAGGATTAAAAAAATCCCCGACTTCAATCGATGAAAACCAGGAACCGGGTGCGGCGGGACGCCAGGCGCGTATGAAGAACACATGGGTACGTTTCTTCTGGGTATACCTGGTGGCACTGGACATGATATGGTCGTATTTTGTCCGGGTGACAATTCCGGTTCTCCGGGGGAAGGTGGTAATCTGCGATAGATACGTTTTCGATGCCGCCGCCGAGATGGAGTGTTCGCTGCTGCCGCAGGATAGAATACACCGGCTGGCTATCAGGTTGATGCTGGCGTTGATGTCCAGGCCGGCAATAGCCTATTTCCTCGATGTACCGGACGACGTCTCTGCCCGGCGAAAATCTGAAAACACCGATTCCGATTATCTACGCCAGCAGCGTGATATATACCTGCGAATGATTCAACGCCATAACATAAAAGTAAAAAAAACCGATCGTGATTTCGGGGATATTGCCGATGCGATAGCCGCCGAAACAGCTAATACTTACTATGATATATATCATAACCGTTTCATCACCCGATTAGGCTGGCTATTCGTGTTTCGGGCTAATCGAACTGCAAAAAATAAGGAAGCACAGGTATGAAAGTACTCGTCCTGACAAATATGTACCCGATCGCTGAGAAGCCAAGCTGGGGTATCTTCGTTGAGGAGCAGGTGGCAGCCCTCCGCAAAGAAGGCGTGGACGTCGACGTCTTTTCGGTGGACGGGTCAAAATATAAATTGAATTACCTTTGGGGTATTTTCCGTTTATGGGGCTGGCTGCTGACGCACCGCTACGACCTCATCCACGCTCATTACGTCTTTTCCGGGTTAATTGCCCGTATTCAGTTTCTCTACCCGGTGGTACTTACCCATCATGGCCTGGAAGTTTTCGTAACCTGGCAAAGCATTCCATCACGGATAATAACACGCCTGGTGGATAAGGTAATTTTAGTTTCTCAGCAGCAGAAAGATAAATTAAATTCCAAGAAAGCATCGGTCATTCCCTGCGGTATCAACTTTGAACTCTTCAAACCCATGCCGAAACAAGAAGCCAGAGAAAAATTGGACCTGCCCCTGGATAAAAAGCTCATTTTCTGGGGCGGCGGGTACTATGAACGACCGGAGAAGAGGTATGATATCGTCAAAGCAGCGGCGGCAATAGCCCGGGGAAAAGACCCGTCTATAGAGATAATACACGTATCAAATCAACCCCATGAGGTGATACCGGTATATATGAACGCCTGTGATGTGCTCCTTCTCGTTTCCGACGCCGAAGGCTCGCCGATGGTTATCAAGGAGGCCATGGCCTGTAATTTATCGATAGTGTCCGTTCCCGTAGGCGACGTAGCCGAAGTCATCGGTGATACCGAGGGCTGTTATCTCTGCACCCAGGACCCGGCCGATGTAGCCGAGAAACTGAATCTGGCTTTACATCACGTTCATCGTACCGATGGACGTGATAAAATAAAGCATCTTGAGCAAAGCGTTATCGCCAAAAAAATAATCGCATTATACCAGGAAACGATAGAGAAGCATTAATGTTAATAATAAAAAGTCATTGCCATTGCCGGGAGGGAACCAACAAGTAATGCATGTCTGCATCGTACGACACAGTTATTATCCGCAAGTACCGCCGACCCAGAGGAATGCCGAGACACTGGTATCCCACGGCTATCAAGTGGACGTTATCTGCTTGAGACAGAAGGGGCAAAAAAGCCAGGAAAACATCAACGGAGTGAACGTACACCGATTGCCCCTGGAACATGTCCGGGGGGGCAGGCGAAGATATCTGTATGAATACGCGTTCTTCTTTATCCTGGCAGCCTGGAAACTGTACAGACTGGCAATGAAATGTAAATTCAAGGTAGTGGAAGTAAATTCTATGCCCGAATTTCTTGTTTTCATAACTTTACCGTTAAAACTTGGCGGCACCAGGATAATACTGAATATGCTTGATAGGGTATCACAGGTACTGTCGTATACATACAATCTATCTGACAATAACCTCATAGTGAAGTTTTTCAAGATGATTGAAAAGGCCAGTACCGGTTACGCCGACCACGTTTTTCTCTGCAACAATGTGATGATTGAGGAATACATCAAACAAGGAGGAAATAGCTCTAAGGCTTCCGTAGTAATGAACGTACCCAACGAGGACATATTCTACCGCCGCCCCACCCCTCGAAGGAGCCGACAAGACAAGCTTTTCCGGGTGATGACTCACGGCAGTCTTCTCAAGCGATACGGGGTCCATACGTTAATACAAGCGGTGCCGCTGCTGCTCCCGAATATCCCGGAAATAGATGTGACAATCGTCGGCGACGGAGAGTACCGACTTCAGTTGGAAGAGCTATCCAAACAACTTGGACTGGATAAGCACGTCCATTTTATCGGATTCGTGCCAATAGAAAAGGTGCCCGAGTATATTAATAAAACAGAAATAGGCATTGTCCCGATTCTCATGCATATGCAACCTACCAAACTATTCGAATACGTATCTATGGGCAAACCGGTTGTTACCTCGGATTTTCCCTCCATAAGGAGTTGTTTCGATGAAAACTCGGTAATTTATTATACTCCGGGAGATGTGCAGGGACTGGCGGATGGTACATTAAAATTATACCGGGACGCCAAGAAAAGAGAAAACATGGCTAAAACTGCCCTTTCTATATATCAAAAGTGCCGGTGGGAAGTAATGCAACAAAATTATCTCAACGCTTTTGACAAAATGGCGAAGGACAAAAAAACAGCTGATGATAATAAAAG
>CAYVPT010000320.1:0-3168 GCA_964453865.1 uncultured Dehalococcoidaceae bacterium | reverse complement strand
CTGATGTGGGGGGGCGACCCGGAAACAACACCGTGGGGATTCCGGGGACAACTCGCCAGCCGGCTCAGCTATTTCTGGACGGATATCGGCATCAAGCAGGTGTATATTTGCCCTGAGCTAAACTACGGCGCCGCCGTCCATGCCGATAAATGGATACCGGTGCTGCCCAATACCGACGCCGCCCTGCAGCTGGCGATAACCTACGTCTGGATGACCGAGGGTCTGTACGACAAAAGATATATTGTTACTCATACCGTAGGCTTTGACAAATTCGAAGACTATGTACTGGGTCGGGAAGACGGTATTCCCAAGACACCCGAATGGGCTTCTCCTAGGTGCGGCGTGCCGGAGTGGACGATTAAGGCATTAGCCAGAGAGTTCACCGTCAAAGCTACTTCCATCGCCCATTACTTCGGCGGCGGTTATATCAGGGGCCCGTTCTCACACGAACCGGCCAGGCTGGAGGGCGTTCTCCTGGCCATGCAGGGACTGGGCAAACCCGGAGTTCACCAGTGTATAATGACGTACCTGGGAATGCCCCGGAGCGTTACGGCGGCGGGTAACCGCTATACCTGGGTAAACATGGCCAGCGACCTTGCTTTTACCGACCGGATACTGATGCCTTCCTGCCACGGCGCGCGTGTCAGCCAGAAGCAGTTTTTCCCCAAGACCCTCTTCAAAGAAGCAATCCTAAATCCGCCGGTCACTTTCTGGGGTTCCAGCGCCAACATGGAGCCGGTGGAAAACCAGTTCGTGAAATATAAATACCCCGCCGAGGGCTGCGCGGAAGTGCGTATGATATGGACGGATAATCCCTGCCTGACCACCTGCTGGAACGAGGGGCACAAGTTCGCCGAGGCGTACCGTAGCCCCAAGATAGAGTGCATCGTCGCCCAGCACCAGTGGCTGGAGAACGATGCGATATTAGCCGACATTATCCTGCCAGTCAGCACCCTGTACGAGATGGACGACATCATGACCAACAGCGCCCAGGGTGTCCAGTTCATTAACGTCCTGCTACAGAGACAGGCTATCCAGCCCGTCGGCGAGTCCAAGAGCGACTACGAAGCCGTCCTGGAAGTCGCTAAAAAGATGGGAAAATACGAGGAGGTCACCGGGGGCAAGACCCTAGAGGACTGGTTAAAATATACCTATGAAGGAATAGGCCTGCCGGAGTTCATCGGCTGGGACGAGTTTAAAGAAAAGCAGTACTTCGTCTTCCCGGTTGCGGAGGACTGGGAAAACGACCCACCCGGCTTCCGGCAGTTCTACGAAGACCCCGAGAAATACCCCATAGATACACCTTCCGGGAAGCTGGAGATATATTCGGAAAGGCTGGCAAAACACTTCCCCGACGACAAAGAAAGGCAGCCGATACCGAAATGGGTGGAAAGCAGCGAGACGCATGACGAAAGGATTTCCAGCCAAAGGGCGGAAAAATATCCCCTGCTCATGATGTCCAATCACGGCAGGTGGCGGATGCACGCCCAGTGCGACGACATATCCTGGACCAGGGAAATCAGGACGTGCAAGGTCAAAGCCTTCGACGGCTACATGTACGAGCCTCTGTGGATACATCCTTCAACAGCGAAAGACAGGAGTATCAAGAACGGAGACATCGTCAGGGCGTATAACCAAAGGGGGTCTGTTCTCGGGGGTGCCATTGTCTGGGAGAGAATGATGCCCGGCGTGGTATACATGGACCACGGAGCCAGGTGCGACTGGATAATACCGGGAGAACTGGACCGCGGTGGTGCTATTAACCTGATATCTCCCAACGGCATAATTTCGAAGCATTGCCCGGGAATGGCGACGAGCGGTTATCTGGTTGAAGTTGAAAGAGTAACCATGGCCCAGATGGAAGCGTGGAAAAATAACTATCCCGAGGCATTCGAAAGGGAATATGACCCGGCTTCAGGGCTGCGTTTTAACGCCTGGGTAGAAGGAGGCATGTAATGAAAGTATTTGTCATCGATGTCGGAATCTGCAACGGCTGCTACAGCTGCCAGATTGCCTGCAAGGACGAACACGTCGGCAACGACTGGTCGCCTTATGCCAAGCCCCAGCCGGATACCGGCCAGTTCTGGATGCGGCAGACCGAACATATCCGCGGCAACGTCTTTCTACCTGATATGTTAAGATTGAGTCTTACAGCATCGAAGTGGACTGTTATATAACAATAGCTTATTGTGTGCTCCGTAGGCGATTATAAGTTAGACATTCAACTGGAAATAAATAAAAAAGTTCTGCCTATTGTCCCCCTATCTCCACTATCCATTCACCCTACCGATACATTTCTACTGACCTACCCTGGATGTGATATTTAGTGATCTTTCCTGCATATCCTCAAATTGACATAGAGTAGAGCGTTGATATATGATTTTGCCAAGATTAATAAAGGAAAGGCCGTGATGAAATGGCAACGACTAAATATGGTAAGCACTTAATAAAAGCCCCTTTTCAACCGGACAGAGGCGGCAAGGGATTACAGGTTTTATATTTCGACGCCAAGGAATATGGAGTTAATGCTACCTGGGTCTTGCTGCCCGTTACCCAACCCTCCACCGACGAGAGCCTGCCGACTCACAGCCATGATTTCTTTCAGTTTATCAGCTGGTTCGGCGCCAACCCGGAGAATATAGGCGAATTTGAAGCAGAAATGTATATATGTCTGGGGGAGGAACAGGAAAAGCATATCGTTAATACACCCACCGTCCAGATTCTACCGCCGGGAACGCCTCATTGCCCGGGCGGTTGGCTAAAGGTTGATAAACCCGTCTATCATATGGATGTTTTTTTCTCGCATGATTATGTAAAGAAAGATACGGCCATACCTGACACGACCGATACGAGAAAGCCGGGAACAAAGTACAGTAAGAATTTCGTCCCGGCCAATATAGCCCCGGCCCATTTCGGACCACCGGTACCGACTTTCCACTTTAATACCGCCGAATATGGAATTGATGCGGGATGGATTTTGGTACCGGTCCTAGAACCAAGGATGTTCCAGGAAGAGCCCCATAGACACGATTTCCACCAGTTCTTCTGTTTTCTGGGAAGCGACCCCCAAGATATACGAAAGCTGGATGCCGAAATCGAGGTATATCTGGGCGACGAAGGCGAAAAGCATGTTATCACCACCCCCACGGTTCTACACATACCTCCCAA
>CAYVPT010000319.1:0-3178 GCA_964453865.1 uncultured Dehalococcoidaceae bacterium | reverse complement strand
TTCCGGGGGATTGTAAAAGACGTCAGGAACCTTGAGATATCGGGCAGGTTTCTGGAGGTGGGGGCGGGGCCCGGCTTCCTGTCGGTTATGCTGGCGCGGCAATTTCCCGATGTCACCATTACAGCGGTCGATATCTCGCCGGGTATGGGGGAAGTGGCTGACGAGTATATCGTCGAAAATAAACTCCAGGACAGAATTCGCTATGTTATAGGCGATGTGTACGACGAGAAGCTGATGCAAAGTCTGGGCAAATTCGACCTGGTCTATTCCGCCTTTTCACTGCACGACTGGAAACCGCCGGATGACGCAATCCGCAATCTCTGGAACGCTGTGGGGGATAAAGGCGTGCTGCATATCTACGATTTTAAAAGGCAGGGATTTTTACGCTTCCTGCCCGTGAAAGACGAGGGATTTGAGGCGATGAAGGCGGCATATAGGCCGGATGAAATTAAGTCCGTTTTCCGGAAGACAGGCATAACCGATTACAGGATTAAGGCATCATTTCCCTTTTTATTTCAGTCGGTGATTGCCCGGAAGTAAGTTATATCCGGTTAAAAGGTCAGCAGCTTACTGGCTATCTCGGCCAGTCTCATGAGCATGCCGGGGATGATGCCCAGCAACAGGACACCCAGGCAGCAGATAACCAATGCCAGTCTCGGCGCGCCGGAGGACGGCACTTTTTCATCTGAGGCGGCTTTGCCGAACCACATCACCTTAACCACGCGCAGGTAGTAGTAGGCCGAGATAACGCTGTTGAGCACGGCGATGACCACCAGCCAGAGCAGGTCGTTCTGGACGGCGGAACTGAAAATATAAAACTTGGCCATGAACCCGGCCGCCGGGGGCATACCGATGAGGGACACCAGGCATAAGGTCAGGGCCAGGGCCAGCAAAGGCGCACGTTTACCCATACCGGCGTAATCTTCGATATTATCACTTTCTATCTTATTGGAGATAACGATAATGGCGATAAACGCTCCCAGGTTGGTCAGGGCATAGCTGGCGAGGAAGAAGAGGATGCCGCTCTGTCCCTGGATACTTGCCGAAGACGCGAAGCCCAGAGTGGCCAGACCCACCATAAGGTAGCCGGCCTGGGCAATGCTGGAATACCCCAGCAGACGCTTGATATTCGTCTGGGGAATAGCTACGACGTTACCGATAACCATGCTGACAACCGCCAGCACGGCGAAAATCATGCCCCAGTTGGCGCTTAGCCAGTCCGGCATACCCAGGGCGGAGTAAAAGATGCGCAGGATGATGGCAAAACCGGCGGCCTTGCTGCCGACGGAAAGGTAGGCGGTAATGGTGGTGGGAGCGCCTTCATAGACATCGGGCACCCACATCTGGAAGGGGACGGCGGCGATTTTGAAGCCGAACCCGGCAATCATCAGGACCATACCCATCACCAGCGCCGGGCTTTCTGAAATAGCACTGATGGGCATGGACTGAATGGACTGGGCAATCGCTCCCAGTTGAGTCTGGCCGGTAGCGCCGAAGATGAGAGCCATGCCGTAGAGCAGTACCGCCGAAGCGATAGCCCCCAGCAGGAGGTATTTCAGCGAGGCCTCGGTGGACTTACGGTCTTTAAGGAAACCGACCAGTATGTAGAGGGAAATGCTGGTCAGTTCCAGGGCGATATAGAGTGAAATAAGGTCGGCGGTGGCCGCCATGAGCATCATGCCCAGGGTCGAGAGCAGAATCAGGGCATAGTATTCACCCTGGAAGCGCGCGAACTTATCGACGTAGTCGGTGGAAGCCAGGATAACCAGGAAAGCAATACCGGCGAAGAGTATCTTGAAGAACAGGGCGAATTCATCCACGGCCAGCATACTGTTGAAGAGATAGCCGGGCGTTTCTGAATCAATACCTTTCCACATAGCTATGGCGACAACCGCGGCGATGACCAGTCCGGACAGGCTGACCTTCCGCAGCAGGGACTTCTGCCGCACGAAGAGGTCAAGCAGGATGACCAGGACGGCAAAGACCGCCAGGGTTATCTCCGGTATGAACAGATGCAGGTTCAAATCCTAGTCTCCTTTTATAATCCTTTATCTATATTAGCCGCCAATCAACTTCACGATAGGCGAAATACCGAGTTTAAAGACATCCGTTAAAACGGCCGGATAGATACCGACCAGCATAATCACCGCCACCAGGATGAACATGTAGAACTTCTCCAGGCCGTCGGCGTCCTTGACATGGTTGAATTCCTCTTTCGCCGGTCCGAAGAAAGCCTGCTGGAGCATCCAGAGTATATAGCCGGCGGTGAGGACGACGCCGATGATGGCGATAATGGTAAAGACCTGGGCGTAGGGTACCACGGTGCTGTTAAAGCTGCCCAGGAAGATAAGGAACTCGGCGGCGAAACCGGAGGTGGTGGGCAGTCCCAAAGAAGCCAGTCCGGCGACGGAAAATACGGCGGCGATGACCGGGACCTGCCTTACCAGTCCGCCCAGTTTTGACAGGTCGCGCACCTCGATATTGTGAATGACCAGCCCGGCCATGGCGAAGAGGAGTCCGGTAACAATGCCGTGGCTGAACATCTGCAGTGCGGCGCCGGTCAGGCTTACCTGGCCGAGGGCGAAGATACCGAGTAAAACATAGCCCATGTGACTGATACTGCTGTAAGCAATCAGCCTCTTGATGTCCTTCTGCATGAGGGTGACGGCAGCGCCGTAGATAATACCTATGAGCGCCAGTACTATCAGCAAGCGGGCGTAATCTATGGCGACATCGGGGAACATACTCACGCAGAGTCGAATCATCCCGTAGCCGCCCATTTTAATCAGGACACCGGCCAGCATAACGCTGACGGCGGTAGGGGCATCGGTATGGGCGTCCGGGAGCCAGGTATGGAAGGGGAACATCGGCAGCTTGACGGCAAAGCCGATGAACAGCAGCCAGAAGATAGCCGCCGCCGGCATAATCGACTGCACCATGCCCAGTCCCTGATTGGCGATATCCACCATGCTGAGGCTATTGGTGGTGAAATACAGGCTTAGAATGCCGGCCAGCATGAAGGCGCTGCCGAAAAGGGTATAAATAACGTACTTGATAGCCGAATAATCGCGGCGTCCCGAGCCCCAGATGGATATCAGGAAGTACATCGGGATGACCTCAATCTCCCACATGATGAAGAACAGCAGCAGGTCGAGGGAGACGAAAACGCCGATGATGC
>CAYVPT010000318.1:0-3195 GCA_964453865.1 uncultured Dehalococcoidaceae bacterium | reverse complement strand
AAAAGACACAACTTAAGGATCTACTCATGAAAGTTCGCAATACTACCCGTGAACTTATGGGATTGGATTTCAAACCACCATTTCTACCTTAAGCAATATGTTCTGGTAAGTTGATTTTTACGATCCAGGGATGAAAATTAACATTATGAAAATCGGTTGGTTATTCTAACAGATACAATTATTTCCGTCGATTGTTGGCAGGTAACTATTACCCCCTCTCATTTCGTGGCAGAGAGACGTAAAGTATTATATTATGAGACCTTTGAAGAATCCGGGATGATGTCAAAATCGTCTTCAAATGTAGAAGCTGATTGCATACGCACGCCTTTGTTCTAAGAGGTCTGTTATATTACGGTAGGATGGAGACCGAGCCTCCCCCGTCTCCACCAGACTCTTTGTCAGTCTCGACTTCTGCATTTTCCGCGAACTCCCCCGTCTCCACACCCAGCCCAAGTAGCCATTCTTAAGCCTACACAATAAGTCAGATTGTTATCTAGCCGCTAATCTTTGTTATACTTGACCTTCCCCCCGGAAACCGCTACACCGTAACCTAGAGTCTTCCGGTATAGTGAAAACACCAGGAGGACTCATGAAAGCCATGAAGTACACCAAGGAACAGATTATCGCTGCGCTCAAAGGGGGGAAGCCGGCGCCAAGGTCGTCGATCTCTGCCGTAAGTACGGGATGAGCGACGCCACCTATTACAACTGGAAGGCGAAATACGCCGGCCTCACCTTAAGCGAGCCTAATCTGGCTGCTCTTCCTGAGTATCTACGGATATGGGTTAATCGGAATTCTTGACAAGGATAATTCAACCAGCTAAAGTATCCGTGTCTCAGGTTGTATGCTCGCTGATGACACATAGTAAAAATCGGGAATAAGAGTAAGCTTATTTATCATTCTACTTTCCAGAAGAGCTATGTACAAATGCTTAGATGGTGAGGTGCTGATATCGTAGAACAAGAATTTAAGAAACTTTTTTCCCCTATCACGATAGGCAATGTAACCTTACCCAACAGGATAATCCTGACAGGCGCTTTCCCTCGGCTGACCGGTGACAGCAAGATACAATATTTTGTCGCCAGAGCTAGGGGTGGAGCCGGGATGGTTATGTCTTCCCCTCATCCCCTTTTTACCACCAATGAATCCATGATTCCTGAACTGAAGGCTTTGGCCGATGCCGTGCACCGGTATCCCACGAAGATTTTCGCCCAGTTGTTTAATCATGGCGGTCGCATGTGGGCGCGGATGACCGGAGGAGGCGCACCACCGGGCCCGTCATCGGTAAAAGTCAGGTGGCCGCTCAAGTCCGGTCCTGCGAGTGTCCCGCATGCAATGGACAAGAATGATATCAAGCGCTTTGTAAAGGGTTTCGGAGATGCTGCCCTGGTCATGAAAAAAGCCGGCTACGACGGCATTGAAATTATGGCTGCCTGGTCTCTGCTTCAAGCAGCGTTCCTATCACCGATTTTAAACATTCGCACTGATGAATACGGGGGAAGCCTGGAAAACCGTATGAGATTTCTGCTGGAGTGTATCGACTCTATTCGGGAGAACATCGGACCGGATATGCCTCTGGGTGTGAGATTTAACGGTGATGAGTTCATCCAACGTGTCTGGTGGACCGGGGAGCACGGGAATACCCTTGAGGAAGCCAAAGAGATTGCCAAGGCTCTGGAAGCTACGGGTAAGGTGGACTACCTGTTTGCCTGCGCCGATGCCGTCGGCTCCGGTCACGTGCCTCCCATGTACTACCCACTGGGCTGTTTTACCTATATATCCGCCGGGATTAAGGAAGTCGTCGATCTTCCTGTGGTCGTCGTCGGCAGGATTAACGACCCGGTAATAGCTGAGAATATACTGGCCAATAACCAGGCGGACATTATCGGCATGACCAGGGCTGTGATGTGCGACCCTGAAATGCCCAACAAGGCGCGTGAGGGCAGGCTGGAGGAAATACGTCGCTGTATCGCCTGCAACGAGGGTTGTGTCGGCCCCAGTTTCATGCAACTGCCCATTGCCTGTGCCCTTAATTATGAAACAGGCCGGGAAAGCCAGGGGCCCATTAAGACCGCCGAAAACAAGAAGACAGTAATGGTAATCGGCGGTGGAGCCGCCGGACTCGAAGCCGCCAGGGTAGCCGCATTAAGAGGCCATCAGGTATCTCTCTATGAGAAGAACGATGTCCTGGCCAAGGACCTGGATATTGCCGCCAGGGCTCCCGGGAGGCAGGACTTTACGGAGGCCAAGAGATACTTCACTTACCAGATGGAATTACTCAATGTAGATATACATCTTGGGATAAATGTCACCCCGGAGATGGTTCTCCGGCAGCAGCCCGACGCCGTCATCGTCGCCACGGGAGGGTTGCCTTTCACGCCGGAAATACCGGGTTCTGATAGTGGCAATGTAGTGGCAATGAAAAAGGTCCTCGCGGAAGAAGTAGAAGTGGGGCAAAACGTGCTGGTAGTAGACTACCAGCATCACCTCTACGGGCTGGATACAGCCGATTTTCTGGCGGAGAGAGAGAAGAAAGTAGAACTGATAACCGACGCGGCCTTCGCCGGCACTGAAGTAGATATATACACCATCGAGACCGCTCACTTTAACGTTCTCAGCCGGGGGGTGGTGATAACGCCTCTCACGGGTCTTAAAGAACTAAATGGTAAAACTGCCACCGTTTATCATGTTATTACCAATTCTGAGCGGAAAATTGAGGGGATTGATACCGTTGTTATCTGCACCGATGAGAGGGCTAACGATGCCTTATATTATGCCCTGAAGGGACAGGTAAAGGAGTTACACCTGGTCGGGCAGGCTTTATCACCACGGAAATTGTTAGATTCCATAGCCGACGCCTATGTTGTGGCCAGCGCATTATAGCCCTCCGGGAAAGGTTAACCGGGTGACTCCGTCGGTGAGTTCATAGTATGAAATGAGGAGTACTATTATGGCCGAGCAGGAATTCAGACACTTATTTTCACCCATCAAGATAGGCAATATTACATTACCTAACCGGATAGTCTGCGCTGCTCATTGTACGGGTTTCTTCGAAGAAGGTGAAGCGCCAAATGAGAGGATGGTACACTACCTGGCGGCCAGAGCCAGGGGAGGCGCCGGGCTGATTGTAACCCCGCAGAACGTGGTATGGCCTTCAAGTACGTCTCGCAGTTACGTTGCCACCTGTGATGATAA
>CAYVPT010000317.1:0-3199 GCA_964453865.1 uncultured Dehalococcoidaceae bacterium | reverse complement strand
GTACTCTGGGAGGCTCCCATTTGCCTATGGAAGTGCCGCGTGAGTTATCCATCCCGGAGATTGAGGACGTAATTGACAAGTTCGCCAGTATGGCCGTGCGTGCCCAGAAGGCAGGATTCGATGGCGTGGAGGTAAACGCCAGTTCCAATCACTTACTGGCCACTTTTCTATCACGCATATGGAACCGGCGCCATGACGAGTACGGTCAAAGCCTGAAAAACAGGGCACGCATCGTGGTACAAATCATTCAGGAAATCAAGAGGCGTACGGGAACAGAATTCCCGATTATTACAACGATTAATGGTATCGAGATAGGAGAAAAAGGTAAAGACGAGGATAGAGACCTTGAAGAAGCCCGGCAACTGGCCAGGATGCTGGAAGATGCTGGAGCTGATGCTCTTCACATCAGGTTTTACTGGCTCGGCCATGACATCAGCGTCCTTACACCCGAGGTCCTTTTATACCCCGAGCCTCATATTCCTTTAAAATCCTTTCCCAAGGGACTTGACTGGAGCCGTAAAGGGGCAGGGGCCAGTCTACCCGTCGCCGCCGCTATCAAGCAGGTTGTTTCCATACCTGTTATCTCCGTCGGAAGGCTGGACCCTGTTCTGGGAGAGAATGCCCTTCGACAAGGCCATGCCGATTTCATCGGTATGTGCCGGCGTTTGATGGCAGACCCGGAACTGCCCAACAAGCTCGCCACAGGGAATATGGATGACATCAGGCCATGCCTGGCCTGTCTCAAATGTATGCACGGTCGTCCCGAGCCTGTTCCATGCGTTGTAAATGCCTCTCTGGGAAGAGAAAGCGAATATATATGGCAACAGGCGGAGAGAAAGAGAAAGGTAATGGTTGTCGGTGGTGGCCCTGCTGGGATGGAAGCAGCCCGGGTGGCCGCTTTAAAAGGACATGAGGTAATATTATACGAGAAAGAAAAAGAACTGGGTGGATTATTGCCCATAGCCGCCATCATAAAGGGGACGGAAAATGAAGACCTGCTAGCGCTGGTTCATTTTTTTTCCAACCAGCTCCGCAAGCTGGGCGTTAAGATTGTAAAGGGTAAAGAAGCTGGTCTGGGGACGGTTGAGGAAATAAGTCCGGATGCTGTAATTTTAGCCGTGGGAGGTTTACCTTCACTACCTAATATTCCGGGTATAAACCATCGAAAAGTGCTGAACAGTGCGGTACTACATGATAGAGTTAAGAATTTTTTAAGATTCCTGGGACCAAAAACTCTAAGGTGGCTAACGAAGCTCTGGATGCCTGTTGGGAAAAATGTCATCGTAATCGGCGGTGGGATACAGGGCTGCGAGCTGGCTGAATTCCTGGTCAAACTGGGTAGAAAGGTAATCATTACTCATACCGCTATGGCTGAAGATCTCGGCGAGGGAATGGCACCGGAAAAAAAGATACGGCTGCTTTCTTGGTTCTCTTCCAGAGGCATAACGATAATGAATGAGGTAAAATACGAAGAAATAACCGATAAAGGCCTAACGGTAACGACTGATGAAGGAAAAAGGCAGACTATCACCGCGGATAATATCATTCTGGCTTTACAACTAGCTGCCAATACAGCGCTGCTGAAAAACCTTGAAGGGAAAGTGCCCGAATTAATCACTATTGGTGACTGTCACGAACCACGGTTGATACTTGAAGCCATTGCCGATGGTACCCGCGTCGCGTGTGGTATTTAAGGCTGACATCTACCTTATTAAAGTTTAAGTGAGAGGGACAGTTGCCAGCACTTCTATATTGGCCAAAAAGCCATGACCATTATCCAACCTGGGCTTAAGTGAGCTAGAAAACAATTACATTCCGTAATGCCTGCCCCTTCTCTACTAAATCTATAGCCTGGTTAATCTCTTCAAGAGGATAGCGGCTTGTGATCATTTCGTCCAACTTGATATGCCCGGCCTTGTACAGTTCGACAAGTCGGGGTACGTCTGTCTTCAATCTTGTAGAACCCATCGCGCAACCTGTAATCGTTTTTTCACTCCCGATAAACTCCACAGGTGACAGTGTGACGGTTTCAGTGACAGGCGGCACGCCAACGATGACCGCAGTTCCGCGGGGCCCCAGCATGGAAAAGGCCTGGTTGATGGCCGAGACGTTACCGACTGTTATTAGCGCGTAGTCGACCCCTTTTCCGCCGGTCAGTTTTTTAACCGCTTCGATCGGGTCTGTTCCTTTAGAATTAACGGTGTGAGTCGCTCCGAAACTTAGCGCGGCCTTAAGTTTATTATCGAGCAAATCTACGGCGATAACCGGGTACGCCCCTGATAAAGCCGCTCCCTGGATCGCACTCAGACCCACGCCCCCGGTACCGATGACCGCAATGCTTTGAAGCGCTTTGACCTGAGCGCGGTTTACCGCGGCACCGAACCCGGTGATGAAGCCACATCCGAGAAGTGCGGCACTATCCATGGGTATGTCCCCGGGTATTTTCACTACCTGTGACTGGTCAACGATTGTGTACTCAGCGAAGCTGCCAATTTTAGCTGCCTGCCTTATTTTTTCACCTTTCTTATTGCGTGCACGGTAGAGGATGGGGAAGAAAGGGGCCATGACCTGGCAAATATGTGGTAGTCCCATGGTACAGGCGAAGCATTCTCCACAGGAACCTAGAACCGAGGCAACAACAGGGTCTCCAGGCTTGATGGATGTAACTCCTTCTCCCACCTCTTCCACATACCCCGAAGATTCGTGACCACCGATGTAAGGGACATCCCCGCCCATTTCGCCCCGCCACTCGTGGATATCGCTGTGGCAGATGGCCGTCGCCGCCAGCCGCACCCTGACCTCGTTTTTCCCCAGTTTCTCATCCAAAACAACCTCCTCGACCACCATCGGTTTACCAAACTCATAGACAACAGCGGCTTTCATCAATCCTCCTTAAAATTATTTTATAAGGCTTATTTCGCCGTAGGTTTGCGCCTTAGCCGGTGAGTAGCTTTGATAAGGATATATGCATTAACGCTCGACATTCATCCCCAGTTCATGGTGATCGGACCTTCTCCGGCTCTTTCATATTCTCCCGTAAGAGCCACGTTCATGAACATGATGGGTTTTTCCACACTTGTTACTTCAATCGGGCCATGAATCATCCCTTTCGGGACGTAGATAAGCGTCATATGATCGAATACGTGTTTCTCTCCTTCCAGGGTGAACTCGACAACTGCTCTGAAGTCAGTAATGTCCC
>CAYVPT010000316.1:0-3206 GCA_964453865.1 uncultured Dehalococcoidaceae bacterium | reverse complement strand
CCCCGACCTCCGCGATGCGAACGCGGCGCTCTCCCAGCTGAGCTATATCCCCGTGTTGACAGGATTATTATAGCATACTCCGGCTATCGTTGAATGAGTTTTATGCGGTAACGCAGCTTGCCGGCTGGTGCCGTGATTTCGATGGTGTCCCCGTTACTCTTGCCCATAAGTGCTTTACCCATGGGGGAAGCGATGGATATCTTCCCTTTCGACGCGTTTACCTCCCGGGGGTCGACTATCATGTAGCGGAGTTCTTCGCCGGAAATCAGGTCCTCGAGTAATATACTATCACCGACGCTGGATTTCACAGCGGGTTCTTTCTTTTCCTCCATGATAGTGGCTGTTTTTATAGCTTCATCGAGTTCCTTAATCCGTCCTTCCACGTGCCCGCGATCTTCGCGGGCGGCCTGCAGCGGTGCGTTCTCGCGGAAGTCCTTATCGGCGGCCGCCAGCTGTATTTCCACAACGAGTTGCTGGCTCTTCTTTTTCAGATTATCGAGTTCGACGACGAGTTCGTCGTATTTCTCTTTCGTCAGGGTGGCGGACTCCATCGAGCGTTTGACCCCGCCCTGAGGCGCGGTCTTTCCTTTCCTGGTCTTGAGGTGCGTTGCCAGGTTTGTCCGGCTCCACCCGGCCTTTTTGGCATATGCCAGGAAGGAACGCACCCGTACCAGCTTCCGAGCGTAGTCGGTATCCGATACCGATAGCTGCTCGGCGTAGCTGGCAACCTGGGGCGGCGCCAGCTGTGAAAAGGGCCTTTCCCAGCCGTACCATCGGGCGAACTTATAGACCTCCGGCTGTGTTGATTCCTTCTCTTTGGCGGATAATTTTGCCAGAAACTGCGCGACGGCCTCGCCCAGGCTGGGGATGGGGTTATCGTGACTCACCATTTATCTCTCTCCATGACTGTGATGTTTCATTCTACGTAATTTAATCGTTAACGGTCAATACGGTCGGATCGGAAGGGGAGTTTAATTTGCCCAAGTGTTTTAGCGATAAGCTGGTATTTTAATAGCCTTATTATCGTTCGACCGTGCCAGTCGAAAGCAAGGTCTTCGGCTTTAAGCATGGCTTCATCGATGCCCCCCGCTTTTACTATCGTGAAGATACGGTCGATTTGCCGGTGGCTCAGTCGTTCGTAAAGCTTCCGGAACCAGTAGCCAGTGCGGATTTCCCGGCCCAGTTTTTTCCGCCAGCCGCGTTCGTAACGCGCCAACCTCTTCGCCGAAAGGTCGTCATCCTCCAGCGCCTGGTGCAGCACGTCGCCGGCGATATCGGCGCTCAACAGACCGTAGTAGATACCGCCACCGCTGGTCGGCTTTACCTGTCCGGCAGCATCGCCCACCACGACCATGCGTTCGGCACAGGTACGGGATAGCGGCTTGAGAGGTATACCTCCATAGTTAATATTAAAGTCCGCTGAAGCTATTTTCCCCCGGGCAGCCAGTTCTGCCAGCCACTTCTTCAGGTACGGACCGGGATTTACTCTTGAAAGCAGTCCGACCCTCGCCATCGGCGGTATCGTCGGCACCAGCCAGGCGAAAAAACCGGGAGCCGCGTCACCGAAGTAAACTTCTATTTCACCGGTGCCCGGAGCTTCGACTTCCGCCTGAACGCCGATGGTGAAGTCCTGGAACGCGCCCAGGCCCAGTCGCCGGAGCAGTCCGGGATTAAAGCCGCCGGCAACTACCGCCGCTCTGGCCGGAACGACCTGCGTTTTACCCTGATAGTCTATCGAAACGCTGACGCGGTTGATGGCGACGGTAATATCCTTTACCCGGCTGTTGAATTGATAGTCCGCCCCGGCTTGCTGTGCCCGCTCCGCCATCGAAATATCGAAAGCCGTCCGGTCGAGAATACATGCCTGGGGTTCTTCCCGTCGCAGATGGAGGGGGTTACCCGAGGGTGAAAAAAGGCTGGCGCTATTGACTCTCCTGATAATTGCCCTGTCATCGATGTTAAAAGCGGCGGCGCATTCCTGCCCGATAATGCCGGTGCAGACAACCTTGGTGCCGGGTCGAGATTTCTTTTCCAGCACCAGCACCCGGTGTCCCTTTTCCGCTAAACGGCAGGCCACCCGACTGCCGATGGGACCACCGCCGGCAATTATCACGTCATGCATTCATTCTTCTTCCGCTTCTTCTTCTTCCGCTTCTTCTTCTACAGCTTCTTCTTCTACAGCTTCTTCGGTTGTTTCTTCGTTCTCGGAACCACGTCTGATATATCGCCTGATCAGATATATACCCAGGGGTATTACTGTAATCACAACAATAATAATCAAAGAGTTTGTTCCGGTGATGACTACATCGAACAGGAGATTCAGGGCAAGAACGCTGAGGGTTACGGTAGCTATGGATATGCCTATGGAAAGCCCAATCCTTTCGGCGATATGAATCTGGCGAAAGAGGGCGAATGTCCAGGCAAAGCCCGGCACGAAGAAGACAATGATAACTCCGATGATGCCACGGATAGCCGGGACTTTATCCAGGAAGGGTAAAAAAGTCTCCCAGAGCAGACTGAAATCCATGTACTAATACTACTTAATATGATAGCTAACTTCAAGAAAATCCGATGATATTAGTCGAAGACGCCTTTCTGCCGCAGCCTGGCCACCTCACTCTGAGACATACCGAGAATCTCGGTGCAGATACGGTCGGTGTGCTCCCCGAGGAGGACGGGCCGATTTACATCAGCTTCCGCCGCTGAGAGCTTTAGCGGGGCGGGGTGGTAATAGCGCAGCCTGCCCATGTAAGGGTGCTCCATCTCCCGGTAGAAATTGTAGTGTTTCATCTGCGGGTCTTCATCGAGGTCTTTAGCGTTGGATACAAGGCCTGCGCCCACCCCGACTCCCTGCAGTGTTTCCTGCACGTCTTCCGGTGAGTGGTTCACCGTCCAGGCTTCTACCTGCCGGTCCAGTTTGTCGCTGTTTTTCACCCGGTCAGCCGCTTTAACGTATTTTTTCACCTGTGTCCAGGCAGGGCTCCCGATGGCTTCCACGAAGCTCCGCCATTCAGTGTCGTTCATCACGGCAATGGCCACCCATCTGTCGTCGCCTTTACAACGGTAAATGCCGTGGGGAGCGGCGTAATCGCTCTTGTTGCCTTTTACCTGAAATTCCCGGTTGTTGGCCTGATAATCGAGGATAAGTGGCGTCATGTAGTTCAGTCCGGCCTCTATCTGGGCATGGTCGATATACTGTCCCTTGC
>CAYVPT010000315.1:0-3212 GCA_964453865.1 uncultured Dehalococcoidaceae bacterium | reverse complement strand
GCGCCATTTCCTTTGCCGGTATCTTTTCCTTTGCCGGCGCCATTTCCTTTGCCGGTATCTTTTCCTTTGCCGGCGCCATTTCCTTTGCCGGTATCTTTTCCTTTGCCGGCGCCATTTCCTTTGCCGGCGCCATTTCCTTTGCCGGTGCCTTTTCCTTTGCCGATACCTTTTCCTTTGCCGGTACCTTTTCCTTTACAGACGCCTTTTCCTTTGCCGGTGCCTTTTCCTTTGCCGGCGCCGGTTCCTGGCCGGCTTTTTCCGTCGCAGGCTTGGTGGTACCCTGTTGTTTGCTGGCCCTCGGCACTAATCAACTCCTTTTATCAGTTCTTGACTGTTTCTTACAAGTTCTTCCCGGTTTTCCGGGCTGAGGGTACTTTTTAAAGTACGTTCCAGTTGCTGGCCATTCAGGGCTTTATCCCAGCATATAATATCCGGGCAGATATAGGCACCCCGTCCCTCTTTTTTACCGGTAGTATCAATTTCAATATACCCCTGGCGAGTCCGCACCAAACGAACCAGCTCCCGCTTGGTTTTAACACTCCGGCAGGCAACACAGGTACGCTGCGGTACCGGCCGGGTGACGACGGGATTACCCTTCGAAGTCCTCTTCATCCTCGGTCACCTCGAAATCACGGCGGCCTTTCCGGGACTTCACACCGTCCTCGCTGGTATCCCTGGTGTAACTGCCTTTCTTTTTCTTCTTTGTCTTGGTCGACTTGGAATCGCTCCGGGTACGTCTCGGCACCATGATATCCTCGGCGAATCTCAACTGTGCTTTACCCGCAGTTTCCGGTTGTTCAATAACGATAGGTGGAGGTAGAAGTACCTCTTCGACGACCGGCACGGCTTCGGCTTCTTCAACAACCTCTTCCTCTACCGGGGCCTCCTCTATAATCCCGAGTTCTTCCGGAGTTAATTCCAGTTCAGCGGGTATCTCCTCAATGGCAGCGGGTTCCACCGCAGCTTCAACTAATTCTTCCTCGCCAGCCGCCTTGGTTGCCTCCTCAACGGCTTCCATAGCCGCCGCCGTGGTTACCGCGACTTTTTCGGCTTCAGCGATGGAGGCACTCTTGATATCAATACGCCAGCCGGAAAGCTTGGCAGCAAGCCTGGCATTCTGTCCCTCTTTACCGATGGCCAGAGACAGCTGTTTATCCGGGACGATCACCGTAGCGACCTGCTCTTCATTGTTCAGCTCGACACGCATGATATGCGCCGGACTCAGGGCATTGGCGATAAAGGTAGCCGGGTCCGGACTCCACATGACAACATCTATTTTTTCACCGTTGGTCTCACTGACGATGTTCTGTATCCTGATACCGCGTAGGCCAACACAGCAACCGACGGGGTCGATGCCCTCCTGCTTGGCGGCTACAGCTATCTTACTCCTGAAGCCAGCTTCGCGGGCGATGGACTTTATCTCTACGGTTCCGTTGTATACCTCCGGCACCTCCAGCTCGAAGAGACGGCGCAGCAGTTCCGGGTGAGAGCGGGAAACGATTACTCTGGGGCCCTTACTGGTACGGGCTACCTCTAAAAGGACGACTTTGAGGCGCTGGCCGACGCGATACCGCTCGGTGCGGACCTGCTCGGATGGCGGCAGGACCGCTTCGGTCCGGCCCATGTCAATCAGCACCTGGCCGACCTCAAATCGCTGAACCACCCCGCTGACGACCTCGCCCTCTTTATCGGCGTATTCCTCAAATATGGCGCTGTGCTCCGCCTCATGGAGGCGCTGGAGGATTACCTGCTTGGCAGTCTGGGCGGCAATGCGCCCGGCATTAGCCGGAGTTGACTCGACCACTAGAGCGTCGCCAACCTTAATATCTTCCTGTATTTTCTTGGCTTCCCTCAGTGATATTTCCAGAGTCGGCTCGGCGACCTTCTGAACGACCTTCTTTTCCGCCCATACCTCCACCTTACCGCTGCTGGGATTTATCTTGACATCTACATTCTGCTCGGGATCAAAGGTGTCCTTCTTATAGGCTGAAACCAGGGCCGCTTCAACGGTCGTAAGTACCACATCTTTCGGTAGATTTTTCTCCGCCGAAAGCTGTGTTATGGCGAGCAAAAAATCGCTCTTCATTTCGGACGAAAACCTCCGATATCCATATTCAATTAAGTAAAAAAGTGGGAATCAACCCACTTTAATACATAGCTATTCAACTCCAGGCGGCTTCATTATAACATAGTGTATAACGGTATGCAAGGAAAAATATTAAGTTAATTTAATGGTGATTCGCCCACGGCTGTTCTTCCATACTCACCCTCTTTAGTTCCCTCTCTCCGTAGACGGAGAGGGGGCCAGGAGGAGAGGTTAAATACTCGGGATAAGCCGCTGATAATGCGAGGGCGGTTTGGTTGGGAATAGATATAACACGAGGGGTGGGGGGACAAGCTAATAATATCAATCATAAGAACACGGGACCTGGAATTTGCCCGCACCAGAGTACTCCTCTATAATAAAAAGTGAACCCGCAGGTTCCCGTACCTGAGAAGCAAAACCGAGTATGCATGAATACAGTATTACCGAAAGCGTATTAAACCTGGCGCTGGAAAAGGCGAACGAGGCCAATGCCAGCCGTATTACCCGCATCAACCTGGTGGTAGGCGATTTATCCGGGGTCGTCGGCGATTGCGTCCAGTTCTATTTCGACTTCATCAGCAAGGATACGATAGCCAGCGGTGCTAAGCTGGATTTTGAAGTGAAATCGACCCAGCTGCGCTGCCGCAAATGTAACCGGGATTTTTCACCCCAGGACCAGAACTGGACTTGCCCCGATTGCCATGAGACGGGCATCGAAATTGTATCGGGGCGAGAATGCTATATGGAAAGTATCGAGGTGGAGTAAATGACCGTAAAAGTAATTACCGTGGGAGAAGATATCCTCGGCGCCAACGATGCCAAAGCCAGGGCTAATAAAAAAAGACTGGACGGGCACCGCATCCTGACGGTTAACATCATGTCCTCGCCGGGGGCCGGCAAGACCAGCCTTATCCTGAGCACGATAAAAAACCTGAGAGATAAGGTCAGTATTGGCGTCATCGAAGGGGATGTGGCATCCAGCGTCGATGCCGAAAAAGTCAACGAAATGGGAATACCCGTCGTCCAGATTAATACTGCCGGCGGCTGCCACCTTGAAGCCGGCATGGTCGAGAAAGCCCTGGATGACTTGCCCCTGGAAGACATCGATTTGATATTCATCGAGAAC
>CAYVPT010000314.1:0-3217 GCA_964453865.1 uncultured Dehalococcoidaceae bacterium | reverse complement strand
GTCCATGGAAGTCCATGCAGCGTGCGGCTCCTTCATTATATATTTCCCGTATTTAGTTGCCATTTTTCTGTAGCCTCCTTCACTATCGTTAATTAAAGAATTATGATAATGATTCAATCTTTACCCAATTTTATGTCCGGTTGAGTCTATATCAGACTCTCGTTTCACTGTACAAGGGCCTCTCAGTAGATAACCGCCCGGATACATAACCTTGAACGTTAACCGAGTCGTGTTTCAACATACGTGCCATTCATCAGGAGGTGGCCGCATAAAATGGGTTTATTCACTTTTGTAAATTTCATCGGCAAATGGACCAGCCCCTTGGGTATATAGACGATTGAAGTGGATGTGATTGTATGTACTTCCTTGTCATCGCCATCACCCAGAGTTAGCTCAACTTCCGCCTGAAAATCCAGTATGTTATTCGGGTCGCCCCCCATATAAAACAGGAACTCGTCTACAGGGTGTTTATGAGGGGGATGCTCGGAAACGGTAGGTTTGGTAACACCCACAAATGCAAAATCGCAGCCGATTCCTTTATTCAGCGTCGAATCCACACTTATGGGTATTCCGGGCCATTGTTTGGCGCTTGGCTCTTTCATTATATACTTCCCGTATTTTGTTTTCGCCATTTCAATATACTCCTTTCTATGCTTATATTTATAAATTAGAAAATACTTTTTTTATCTAAATTAAGTCATTCCAACGGCCGGATTTCACTGCTAGCATAAAATATATTGCGTTTACCGATTTTTCATTTTATAGTCTCCGTTAACTACTGTTGTCGGGATTTTCCCATACGGCACCATGATTGCTGTTATGCTGGCAGCTATTTTAAAATATTATACTTTTTATCTGAAACATTTTTTGCTTTTTTCTGAACTGTTTATCAGTCCCCAAATTCTAGGGCTGGTTCTTTAAATATTTTATCTCGCCGCGCTATTGACTCTTCCCTGGTTTCATCGGTATATGAGAAAGCAACCATTCCATCTTCTCCGGGTGATTATCGGTACCCAGTCAAACGGTACGGAGAATATCATCAGTCCCTCTTGGTATACCTTCTTTGCCTTCAGGCCGAAGGTTAGCCCGGTGGCTACGTAATTGGCTTTATCGCCCTGGTACGGATAAACGAACATCCAAGTGCAGGCGCCGACTGCGATTGTCTTGCTGGACTACAATTCCACGGTCGAATAACTCCGGGCTCTCAGTAAAATTTCCGCCTGGCCGGGATTGGCGATAAAAACTACTACACCCGAGTCAAAGGGGCCCTCAAATTTCAATTCAGAGGACGTATTTACCCGCCTTTGAATTAGTATTACCGAAATAGTTATCTAATGAAGGTCTTCGAGGATTTCTTCCAGGAATATCTGAGCTTTCATCAGGTCTCTTTCATGGGGCCTTTTGTCTAAGTCATGATGCCACATAGGCATTGGATTGGCCGGCTTTTTACCCCCCATGCCCATTTTCCCTGGGCAAGCAAATCTGCCGACACACTGGAATCTCAGATGTACCAGCTCAAGCTCCAGGGAAGCAAGGGCGGCTAACGGCTCCGCGGGACCCATGTGCGCTCCGCTATAGGTGACGAATACTATGCCTTTTGGGTTTTGTGGACCGACAATAACAAACGGGTTAGCGCGGGCGCGCGCTTCATCCTCTTTGCTGAGACCCATGCCGTGGCTGTGGGGATTGTACGGATTGTTAAACATTACATTTATTATTTCTCTGGTAGGCTGTCCCTCATGTACCGGCGAACCCACGCAAAGGAAATCATAGTCCTTCAAATCGTAGGGGAAATCCGTAAGTTTTGGGTTATGAGGTAAAGAATAATTAAGATTTGGGTTCGGTTCAACCTTGTATGTATCACACTCCCAGCCCATCTTTTCAAATACGCTCTTGAACCTCATGGCAACCTTTTCCGTATTACCGGTCAGTGACGCATAGATGATAAGACTTTTTTTGGCAATTTTTCTCCTTTCATAACTGATTATTCCAGCGGCTTATCAATAACTAAACCAGAACTCACGCGCTTCGTAATAGTGCTGAGGAAGATAGCCAAGGCACGTGGCTACGACATTCAAAGTTCATTTAGCAAAGCTGGCAATACCCGGGTAGACGCTCAATATCGCTGAATTCCTGCAGCCGTTCCTTAATTTCCTGGAATTGGCCTATAAATTGAACTGCCAGGTCTGTAGTAGGTGGGAACTGGCCTACGAAGGCTTTAAACTTATTCAGGATTCGTTTAGCTTCATACAGGCACTTAGCCTTGTGGGTATTGGTAATCACCTCATAGTAATCTGGGGAAAGTTGGTCATTCGTCTTGGTTTTGTTTTCCAATTTCCTCTTCCCCTCCTCCCCCAGCAGCATCATTAAGAGTTCCCGGATTGGCAGTTCTTCGGGAACCAGAGACTTGGTGGGCCATTGTGGACTCGAACCACAGACCCCAGTCTTATCAGGACTGTGCTCTAACCAACTGAGCTAATGGCCCCTTAGACGCTATTCATTGTACGATGAAGCGGATAGAAAATCAAGAGTTCTATACCCACCCCTTATCCCACCACCCTATCCTGTCATTGCGAGGAGCGTAGCGACGTGGTAATCTCATTGCCATTGTCATTCCCGCGCAGGCGGGAATCCAGACCCCCATTCCGCCCCTCGTGTGTTATCTATTCCCACCTTTAACTCATTGTCATTCCAGCCCCGTATCGGGGTACGGGGTAAACTCCAGCTGGAATCCATCCCCGCCACCCCTCGGCTGTTATCTTTTCTTAACTTTAACTCATTGTCATTCCCGCGAAAGCGGGAATCCAGCCTCCCCGCTGCCTCCTCCTCGTTTGTTATCTATTCCCACCCATGCCGCCCAGTATTATCAGCGGCTTAGCCTGTAAAAATAAACCCTCTCCCTTTATGGGAGAGGGTAGGGTGAGGGTAATATATATTTTCCCCCTTTCGTAAAGGGGGATTTAAGGGGGATTTTCACAGGGGGATTAAGGGGGTGAGGGTAAAACTCAATACAGGCTATATGGAATAACGGAGAAAGACCCCAGTCTTATCAGGTATTGTAGCTAAAACCGAAAGAAGGCAGGCTGCCTCCTTTCTTTTATTTACTTTCTATTGAAAAGCCGGATGGATATCTTTGAAATCAAGTATGTTCATAAGCATATCGCCAGGCATATTCTCCCAAGATAGAATGATATCATTTTCTTCAAGCATTTTTAAA
>CAYVPT010000313.1:0-3223 GCA_964453865.1 uncultured Dehalococcoidaceae bacterium | reverse complement strand
CAAGAATTTCCTCGTCCAGGGCGGCGACCTGCGATCTCTCCAGGAGATCATGGGGCACGCCGATATCGAGACAACCCAGAAATATGCCTCGCTGAATCTCAACGACATAGTCAGGAAACATCGATAGTTCAGTCCGCTTAAGGCGGCTCATGCCGACGCGCAGGAAAGCTTCTTCGAGGTCGACGCGGTCAAGGAAGCCGAAGAAATCCTGCGAGAGAAATCGGTATGAAAGCACGAATACAAAAACGATGGAGGTCCATCCATGCCGGCCAAGCATAGACCTTCGGAGAACCAGCTGGTACTGGCTGGCATGGAGCCGACGCCGCCGGCGGTAACAAAATCCAGGAAAAAGAAGCCGGTTCTCATCACGCGGACGGAAAACCTGGAAAGACGCGTTACCTGGCTTGAAGCTGAAATAGCGCTGCTCAACGGACAGATGGAGCGGGAAGAGGACGATGATTGATAGCGCAGTCTTGAAAAGAATGTGAGGGGAAAATGCCCGAGCGTGGTTTCGCCACCGAAACCTGGGACTCCGATGAATGGTTTCAGGAACTGTCCAGAGACCAGAGATACCTCTTTGTCTACCTCTGGACCAACAGCCACTGCAACCAAGCCGGTCTCTACCACATCACCCTGCCGACCATCGCCTTCGAGGCTAAATTCCCCAAGGAAAGTCTTCCGGAGCTGCTCAATTCCCTGGCGCCGAAGGTCAACTGGTACCCGGAAGAAAACCTGATCTGGGTCAGGAACTTCATCAAGAGGCAGTCAAAATCTCCGAAGTTCCTGACCGCGTCAACCAAATCCCTTTTATCCGTTCACCATAACGGCGCCGTCGAGAAGCTGCTGGAGTACAACCTCAAGCGTTATAGGATATCGATACCCTATCAATACTATATGGATAAACTATCGATACTCACGCGCGCTTCTGTATCTGAATCTGATCCTGAAACTGTTTCTGGTGCTGATAAGGTGATGGGGGTTGCCAAGGGGGAAGAGGCAACCAGCGGTAACATCCCTCCGAGCGAGAGTGAAAATAAGGAGAGCCTATCGGAGGGAGACCTTGAGGTCATATCAGTCTGGCGCTCAGTAGAAGGGTTTGGACTAAGTGAGGCAGCCGCGAGGCAACTGGTAGCCAGCCTGAGAACAGAGTTTACCAATATCAACATCCTGCGGGAATCAAGGGCCTGGGCGGTCCGTAAATTATCAGAACCTTTAGAGCCAGATTCCAGACCGTCCAGCCAGATATGGAACTGGATGAGAAAGGCCCGCGAGATCAGCCAACGAGGGGAAGTTCATGGGCAGCGTAAAGGTAAAAGAGTCAAGGCCAGACCGGCCTCGGATTTCGGTCGCGGAAAGTGGTAGTCCCTACGACCTTCTGGGTTACGGACCGCGGCTGAAGAGACTCACCACCTGGGAGCCGGAGCGCTGGGAGCAGCCGAAGGACCCGGCGAAGGCCGGACTGCTCACATCGACAAAGGAGTGGATGAGATTTCATACCTGGCTGGACCGGGGCAACCACAGCCTGTCACAGGCCTGTTATCTGGCTAAGGAAATGGCCCGCGGCAACCTCACCTGGGGCAATTTTCTGGTGCTGGCCGGACCGAAGGGAGTCGGCAAGACGCACCTGGCCATGGCGATTGCCTGGGAGTGGTTCGAGGACGGTCTCAATGTCCTCTTTACCCGGGTCGACGACCTGCTCGACTGGCTGCGCCAGGGCTATAACGATAATACCTATCACCAGAGGCTTGACGGCCTGCGCCGGCATCACCTGCTGGTGCTTGATGACCTCGGCACCGAGCATGCCAAAGACTGGGCCGGGGAAAGGATCGACCGGGTTGTCGACTGTCGATACATCGGCCGTCTGCCCCTGGTAGTCACCACCAACGCCAAGAGCAAGGACCTGGCGGATCGTGTGGCCAGCCGGCTTGCCGACAGGAGCTGCAGCACCGTCGTGCAGATAAACGCCCAGGATTTCCGTACCATCGGGCCGAAAGGAGGATGAGATGAAAGAGACGGTTAAAAGAACGCTTTATGAATGCGCTCATGCGCGGGTAAAGGGTGAATGTATCTACTGCGCTAAGGGTTACCCGTTCTATTTCCGATCGGGCAACGGTCATATTAACATCGATCGTCTTGCCAATGGGAAGAGACTGGCTTTCACCATTTGCCAGGACTGCCCCGATTTCGACTGCATGGGCCCGCCGGTGCCGCCGGAGGAAAGAGGCTGGTTAAAGAAAAAGAACGGAAAGAAAAATGCTTGAGAGACTCTACGAAAAAATATGGAGAAAAATAGGTGGCAGGCCCTGGACGGAGATTGTCAGAGAGGAACAGAAAAAGTCTCCGTTGCTCTTTCTGCTCATCTTCCTAGGACTGGGCGTTCTCGTCGGCAAGCTGGCCGGTAAATACTGGTGGCAGATACTGCTGGGCTTTCTACTGGGTGTAATCTGCGGACATTTCTGGTGGTAAGCGACATGGGAAAAGACATCGTAAGACGGCTGCGGGATATGGAGAAAATCCTGGGGGAGATGCAGGATACCGGCCTTGGCCTGATGGATAGCCTGCTCCACGACGCCTTTAGCCTGGAAAACTTCCTGCGGTACGCCGCCAGTCTCGGTATCGACCTTTCCCAATTCCCGAACCTGGCTAACCAGCCGGGCAGTCCGGATCCTTACCAGTTTCTCGGCCTGGAGAAAACGGCGACGGAAGCCGAAGTAAAGAAAAGATACCGGAAACTGGTGCGCGTTTTGCACCCCGATGCCGCAAAGACTGAGGGCACCAACCACCTATGTCAGATGTTGAATGAAGCGTACCAGCAAATACTGAAAGAGAGAGGATGGCGATGATGAAAGAAAGCGACCTCGAATTTCTGCGCAGGATAGCCGACTTTGAAGATACTCATGATATGAGCGAGTTCAAGTCCGGCTGGAATCACGAGCAAGTCCGTATCCAAGGAGTCAACCTGCACAATCTTTTTATCAAGGGTTACATTGACCTCGTTTTCCGCTCCAACTCCCGTACCGGCTACCGTCTTGCCGGCAAGGGAAGGGATCTCCTCGCCGCCGCTGAGGTTGAAGATACCGTTGAAACTGATGATGAACCGGTCCCGACCAACGGTCTTTTCGGCGACATCATCGGCCACGACGAAGTGAAAGAGCTATTACTGGCCTGTCTGCTGGCGGAAAAGCCGGTACACGTGCTGCTGGCCGGGCCTCCCGCCTTGGCC
>CAYVPT010000312.1:0-3229 GCA_964453865.1 uncultured Dehalococcoidaceae bacterium | reverse complement strand
TCCTGCTGACCAATATCGTCCTGGTAGTCCTGGTATTCGTTATTTTTATGGGTACGGTACTGCCGAGAGTTGTCGAGGCGCTGGGGGGTGCGAAGATTGTACTCGACCGCAGTTTCTATGACAAGACCTGCGGGCCGATAATGCTCCTTCTGGTATTTCTGATGGGGGTCTGTCCTTTGTTCGGGTGGGGAAAAGCGGTATGGAAGTCCGCCAGGCGCAATATCATCTTCTTTTTCCTGGCGGTTATAGTCATTTCCGGGGCTATTCTTATTTCCGGAATCGGCAACTGGTATATTGCCGTGGTGATACTATGCGGTTTACCACTCTTTATCATTATCCGGGAGTGGTGGCGGGGAACGACGGCCCGTCGTCAAAGTACGGGGAAGAACTATTTTCAAGCATACTTCTCCTTGATAAACCGCAGCCGGGCGAGGTACGGCGGTTTCCTGGCCCACATGGCATCGTGCTCATCGCTCTCGGTATCATCGTTTCCTCTTTTTACAGTATAGAAAAAATAACCACGCTCGATATCGGTGAATCGATGAATGCGGGGAAATACAAATTGACCTATAATGAACTGGTGTTCAAACAGGACGATGCTAAAGTGAGTGCGGTGGCTGATATGATAGTATTTCAAAACGGACGACGGCTGGGGATAATGCGTCCCAGCTACGCTTACTGGTACAGTCACGATGATTTCTTCGCCGAGGTAGCCGTGCGCACCACGGCGGTAGAGGACCTCTTTATTTCCCTGGTCTGGACCGATTTCGACCCCGAGAATAAAAACGCTACCTTCCGGGTGCTGGTTAATCCCCTGATTGTCTGGATATGGATAGGGGGAGGGTTCTTTCTGATAGGCGGTGCCCTGTCCTTTTCATTCAAAGAGGAACAGCCGGAGAGTAAAGAATAAGTAATGCGTTATCTCATTATTTCATTGCTGTCCATCCTCCTTCTTCTTACAGTAGCAACGGCGCCCGCTTACGCTCAGGGACAGGCCGAAGGGACGATTACCGGCCAGGTAGTCAACGGCACCGGGGGGGGTAGCAGCGTGGCAGATGTTGAAATAACTCTGCTTACCTACATCGATGATGCGCTGGCGGATACGACGGCCGCCAGGACTGATGATGAAGGTAATTTCCGGTTCGATGGCATTGACCTGGAAAATAAATACATAGTGGCGGCCAATTACATGGACGTCGATTATTACTACCCGGTTGAATTCGAGTCCGAAGCGGTGAACGCCCACGTACAGGTGAATGTTTGCGACGCGACAGCCAGCGACGATTTAATAAGGGTCGGAATTACCCACAAAATAGTGACTATCGAAGCAGAAAACCTTCAGATAACCGAATTCCTCTGGCTGGTTAATGACGGCGACAGGACGTATGTCAGGACGGACGGTGTGCTGGACTTCACTCTGCCGGAGGGCGCCTTCGGGTTCGCAGCTCCTCAGGAATTGATGATAGATTTCCAGCCTATGGAAAATAACGTTGTTACCTATCTCGTGCCGTTTCCTCCCGGGGAAAGGCAGCTCGTTTACTCCTACAAGCTGCCTAAACCGGACTCGAATGAAATTGATATAACCCTGGCAATCGATTACCCGACGGACAGCGTCGAAATCATGGTAAGGGGCGAAGGCATCGAGGTCTCCGTCAGTCAGCTGGCCCCGGCCGAGCCTGTCGTTACCGATGACGGCGAACGATTTATTCATTTTCACGGGGAGAATTTCCCCCGTAACACGGTAATAGACCTGGGTATCACTCGCTTGCTCGGGGAGAGCGGTTTTCCTTTATATATTATCTGGATAATCATCGCCGCGGCGGTTGCCGGAATAGCCGTTTTCGTGGCTATCAGGAAGAGGCGGGGAGGCGGCAATGAATAACGCTGGTGGATGGGCTATAGAAACCCTGGGACTGGAAAAAGCTTTCGGGGAGAAACGCGCCCTCAGAGGCATAGACCTTCAGGTAAGCCGGGGCGAATGCCTCGTTATCTTCGGTCCTAACGGCGCCGGGAAGACCACCCTCCTGAAAGTCCTGTCCACACTTTTAAAGCCGTCCGCCGGCAGCGTGCGAATCAACGGTACGGATATACGGGATAATCCGGTACAAATCAAACGTAATATCGGCCTGGTCAGCCATCAGACCTTCCTCTACGATAATCTGACCGTCTATGAAAACCTTAAATTCTATGGAAAAATGTACGGAGTAGCAGATTTAGAGGAGCGCATTGGGGAAGTCGCCACGTGGGTCCAGCTAGAGTCCCGCCTCCACGACCGTGCAGGCACGCTATCACGGGGTCTGCAGCAGAGAGCGTCGGTGGCCCGCGCCATTCTCCACAACCCTTCCATTCTTTTTCTCGATGAGCCGGAGGTCGGCCTGGACCCTCATGCCAGCGCTATAATTAAAGACGTCCTGAGTGATATTAATGCCAGTAGCCGTACTGTGGTGATGACCACCCACAACCTGGAGCGAGGGCTGGAACTGGCTGATAGCATTGTTATACTCGACCGCGGCAAGGTAGTTTACGGGGAATCAAGACAGACAATTGGCGAGGCGGACTTTAAGCAGGTCTATGACCGCAATATTAAAACAGGCAAATGACAATGTTCATTAAGATATACGCCATTTTCTGGAAAGACATGCTGACCGAGTTCAGGACCAGGGAGATTATTATCTCGGTCCTGGTATTTGCCCTGCTGGTGCTGGTGATTTTCAGTTTTGCTTTCGGCACAGGTGTTGATGAGAAAGAAACGGTAGCTCCCGGGATATTATGGGTGGCGCTGACCTTTGGCGGGGTAATCGGCCTGAACCGAACCTTCGCCGTAGAGAAAGAGAACTCGCGTTTGGAAGGCCTGATACTCTGCCCCGTAAACCGTGCCGTAATTTACTGGGGAAAACTGGCGGGCAGCTTCACCTTCATGCTGGTTGTCGCTGTTATTATAACGCCGATATTCCTGGCCCTTTTTAACCTGCCCATTTTTCTACCCAAGCTTGCCCTCATTATCATACTGGCACTGTCAGGCTTTGCGTCCGTGGGCACGCTTTTCTCAGCTTTAGCGGTAAACACGCGGGCGCGTGATATCATGCTACCCATACTTTTTCTGCCCGTTGTCGTTCCGGTAATCATTGCTGCCGTGAAGGCTACCGGACCGGTACTAACCGGCGGTCCCTGGGGCGATATGCTGACATGGCTGCAAATAATGATAGCCTTTGATATTATTTATCTGACA
>CAYVPT010000311.1:0-3241 GCA_964453865.1 uncultured Dehalococcoidaceae bacterium | reverse complement strand
AACGAGCAGGGGCACCTGATATTCATGGACCGGCTGGAGCACATGGGCCTGCTGAAGTCCGGCGCCAAGTACGCTCCCCAGTACATTGAGGGCAGGCTCAGGTTCAGTCCCTATATCAAAGATGCCATGGTTATCGGGGGTAAGGACAAAGACTATGTCTCTGCTATAATAAACATTGATTTTGCCATGGTGGGAAAGTGGGCGGAACGCAACCGCATACCTTATACCACGTTCGTTGACCTTTCCCAGAAAAAAGAGGTGGCGGACCTGGTGCGGCAGGACCTGGAAAGGGTCAACGGCTATCTTCCGGAGTCTTCACATGTCGAAAAATTCGTGCTGCTGCACAAGGAGTTTGACCCTGATGAAGCGGAACTGACGCGCACGAGGAAGTTGAGAAGAGAATTCATGGAACAGCGGTATAAAGAACTCATCGAGGCTGTATACGGGGATAAAGACAAGGTGGACGTCCAGGCTGCTGTGACCTATCGGGACGGTCGTAAAGGTGTCGTGACGACAGGTATTCAGGTAAGAAGTATCAGGAAAGAGGTTTCGTAAGAAATGGCTGAGTTTCTCCAGTTTCTTATCACCGGCATATCCGTCGGCATGGTCTATGCCCTGATAGCGCTGGGTTTCGCTCTTGTCTGGAAATCAAGTAGTGTTGCCAACCTGGCGCTGGGCCAGATTGTACTTATTTCTTCATGGTTCACCTACTCCATGCTGGTACAGGCTGAATTACCTGTTTATATAGCTTTTCCCTTGGTAATTCTCTTTGCGCTTTTTCTGGGATGGGTCATCGAGCGCTTCGCCCTGCGCCCCCTCATCGCCCAGCCTATTCTCTCGCTCATCACGGTAACGCTGGGGATAGGCTATTTCATCGAAGGCGTGATAACGTTCATCTGGCCCTGGAGCGTTGATGCTCTGCCCCGCCTTTTCCCCAAGGAAGTCATCCACATCGGCCCCGCCGTCGTTTCCCAGGAATACATCTGGGTAATCGTCATTTGCTTGGCCGTTTTTATCCTGCTGACTCTCTTCTTCCGCTACCACCGCATGGGTATTGCTATGAGAGCCACCGCGGATGACCAGATGGCGGTACAGGCCTGCGGTATTCCGGTAACCAGGGTTTTCTCAACATCATGGATGTTTGCCTGCGCGGTAGCCGCTATCGGCGGTATTCTCATCTCCAGCATTGGCGGTATTACTCACGGTCTGATAGAGACTGGTCTTAAGTCATTCTCGGTAGTGATACTCGGTGGGCTGGACTCTTTCATCGGCTGTATCGTCGCCGGGCCGATTATCGGGCTGGCCGAGACCTTCGGCGGCGGTTATTTAACCGAGTATCTCTGGTCAGGGGTTAAAGATATCATTCCCTTTGTTATCATTATTATTGTCATGGTCATCAAGCCGTACGGCTTGTTCGGTGAAGAAAGAATCGAGAGGATATAGGCGGCATGAGTTTACCGTGCGGGATTCGCAACCAGACTTACGCCGAGGACATGGCTATCGTGCGTACCCGGACTCACTGGGTGCTGCTTATCGGCTTTCTTGTCCTCCTTTTCACCGCCCCGTTGTACTTCAGCGGCACCTGGTTAAGTGTCTTTAGTTTGATTGGCATTACTCTCATCGCCGCCATCGGACTGAATATCCTAGTCGGCTATTGCGGCCAGCTTTCCATCGGGCACGCCGGCTTTATCGCCGTGGGGGCTTATACCTCGGCTATTCTGACTAACCGGCTGGAGTTGCCTTTTATAGTAGGATTAATCGGCGCAGGAATCGTATCCGGCGTTATCGGGCTTGTCTTCGGCCTGCCCTCGGTGAGGGTTAAGGGATTTTACCTGGCTATCACCACGATTGCCGCTCAGTTCATCATCATCTGGGTGATTAACCACTGGGGTTATACCGGGGGGTTCCTGGGCATCACGGTGCCATATGCCTCAACGGAACCTTTCGGCAACTTTATCTTCCAGAGCCGGTCGAGTCAGTTTTACCTTATTTATATCATCGCGGCTCTGGGCGTTTTCTTCGCCAAGAACCTGGCCAGGACCAAGGTCGGTCGCGCCTTCATCGCCATCCGCGATAACGACCTCGCCGCCGAGGTCATGGGTGTTAACCTCCTTTATTACAAGTTACTGGCCTTCTTCATCGGCTGTTTTTTCGCCGGCATTGCCGGCTCACTGCTCGCCCACCTGTACTATTTCTCGCTCAACGCCGAATATTTCAGCTTTACCGAATCGATACTCTACATCGGCATGATTATTATCGGCGGTCTGGGTACTTCCGTGGGTCCTATCTTCGGGGTTGTTTTTATCAGGCTTTTACAGCATCTACTGACCATTGAACTCGTACCTTTTTTAGAAAGTTCTTTAACCATGTTTCCCGCGGGTTTTGCTACCGGCGTTACACCGATGCTCTTCGGGCTGGTCATCGTCCTTTTTCTGATACTGGAACCGCGGGGGCTGGCCCACCGCTGGGCGCTTTTTAAATCGGCCTATCGTTTGTGGCCGTTTTCATATTAAAATAATGCGTAAAAGGGGGTAAGGGGTATGTAGTGCGTAGCTGGCAACTAACAGTGAACCAATCATTAAAGGAGGTAATAATGCCAAACAAGAGATGGATAATCACCATGATTGTCTGCCTGGTGTTGATAATTGCCGTCATGCCCATTATCAACGCCTGCGGTGAAAGCAAGGAAGGCAAAACGCTGAAAGTAGGCATCACCACGCCTACCACGGGAAAGGCTGCGGAAAAAGGTGCCCCCATGGGGCACGGTAACCTCGACTGTTTTGAGTATATCAATAACGAGCTCGGTGGGGTGGAAGGCTATGAGGTCGAGGTGGTCTGGCGTGATAACGGCTACGATGCCGCCAAAGTCGTTACCATCGTCAATAACTTCATGGATGAAGGCTGTCTCATGTTCACCACATCTTCTTCGGCTATGATGACCGCGTCCATGGAGGTTGCCAACCGGGCCGGATTCCCCGGGATGGCGGCCTTCTCCTCGCCGATACTGTACCGGCCTCCGCAGCATATTTACGGCCAGATGCCCGATTACGGCGACGATTTCCTCGCCTTTACCAAGTACTATATGGAAAATATATGGAAGGGCAGCGGCAAGCCGAAATTCGCTATCCACGCCTTGAATAACTCGACCGGTAAGGGTGCTATCGATGCCGCCCGGGCTTATGCCGATTCACTCGGTATTGAAATACTATGGGACGGGCAGGTAGGTAAAGCCTTCGAGCAT